>CANEUK010000044.1 GCA_947441695.1 Rickettsiales bacterium | reverse complement strand
GCAAAGTTTTCGCCAGTTTTTTATTGGTAATTTTTTCGCCTGTTTCGTAAGGCGCACCGTTTTTATGTAGGTAAATTTTGGCAGTTTCGTCAAAGTTTTTTAAGTAAGAAATCTGCTTTGAAAGCTTGTGAAATCTGGCACTAACCACAAAACCATTTTCAGCTGCTTTGATTGCGGGGGCGAATAATTGCGACCAAGCAAGTTTTCCATATTTTTGATGCGCTTCGAATAAAATTTTAAGCAATCCGGGCGTTCCAACTGACAATCCGCCTTGAACCGCGTCGCTAAATTTTTTGGGTTTTCCACTTGCATCTAAAAACATATCGCTTTTGGCGTTAGCTGGCGCGGTTTCGCGACCGTTAAAATAAATTGTTTTGCCAGTTTTTTTGTTGAAATAAAGCAAAAATCCGCCACCACCAATGCCCGATGAATGAGGTTCGACAACGTTTAAAACTAATTGCGTGGCAATTGCGGCGTCAATTGCGTTTCCGCCTTTTTTTAAAATTTCAACGCCAGCTTTTGACGCAATTTCGTTAGCGGAAACTACCATAGAATTTTTGGCTTCAACTTTTTGCAACTGACGAAATCCAGAATCTGGTTCTCCAACCCAAGCGTCAGACAAACTGACATTTGAGCCTTTATTTGCGCAGCCCGAGGCGATAATAAAAAGCAAAACTACCAAATATTTTTTCATAATTTTTTGGTTAAAATTTTAAAAATTGTTGAAGAAAAAATTAAAAAACAACCCAACCAAATTAAGTAGATAAAAGGTTTGTAATAAGCTCGCACCGCATAATTTTCGGTTTCGTCTTTATTTCCAATCACCAAATAAAGGTCATCAAAAAAACCGTGTCTAATTGCAGATTCGTTGGTGGTTTGTTCAGAAATTGGATAATAACGCAAAGCAGGAACAAGTTCGCCAATTTGTTGGTTATTTTTAAAAATTGCAAAAACTCCTTGACGACTAACAAAATTTTTACCTTGAGTGTAAGAAATTTGTGAAAATTTTATTTGGTAATTGGCAATTTTTAGCGATTGATTTTGTTGCAAATTTACCTCTTTTGAAATTCCAAAAGACCCCGTTAAAACAACGCCCACAATAATTAAGCAAAAGCCAAAATGAGCCAATTTCATGACTAAATTTTTGCCCAAAAAAAGCGTGACTAAGCTAGAAAAAACCGCCAAAAACAATACAAGAATTTGTAAAAAATCAGCTCGAGTTTCGTAGAAAAAAACCAAAGAAGTAATAAGCGTTGAAGCACCTAAAATTAATAAATTAGAGCGATTCAAAGCTTTTTTTGAGGAGCTATTTTGTGAAAAATTTAGGTAATTAGAAAGGCTTAAAAAAAGCAAAAATGGCAAAATTAAAACCGCAAAAATTTTGTTGTAATATTCGGCGCCAATTGAAATGAATTGATCAAAAAAAGCTCGCGAAAAAATTGGATAAATCGTGCCAAGAAGCACTACAAAAAGGGCGATCATCAAAAAATAATTATTGACCAAAATAGTTCCAATTTTTGACCAAAGATTAATTTTTTTTGGATGGCTTTTTAGTTTATTCATTTTTGCGCCCAAAATAAATAAGCCGCTGCCGCCAATTGCCAAAATTAAGCCGATAACAAAAAAGCCGCGACTCGCGTCAATTGCGAATGAATGAACCGAAGTTAAAACGCCAGAACGCACCAAAAAAATTCCAAGAAGACATAAAATAAAAGTTAGAATTGCCAAAAAAGCCGTCCAAATTTTGAAGATTTCTTTTTTTTCGAGCAGTTTTACGCAGTGAATTAGAGCGGTTGCGGCAATCCAAGGCATGAGCGAAACATTTTCAACCGGATCCCAAAACCAATATCCGCCCCAACCAAGCTCGCGATAAGCCCACCAAGAACCAAGACCAATTCCAAGCGTCAAAAATCCATAGGCAAAAAATAGCCATTTTTTTAAATGTTGAGCAAATTTTTGATCGATTTTTTCTTCTAGCAAACCCGCTAACGCAAAAGAAAAAATCAGCGAAAAACCAATATAGCCCGTGTAAAGCATTGGCGGATGAAGTGCCAAACCAATATCTTGCAACACCGGATTTAAGCCCAAACCTTGAGCGGGAATTGGAAAAATTAGCGCAAAAGGATTTGAGGTAAAAGCCGTAAAAGCAGCCAGCAAGCCAACAATTGAGCTTTGCGACGCCAAAACCATAATTTTAGTTTTAGGTGCGACTTTGCTTAAAATTCCAAAAGCAAAACTATAAGCGCAAACAATCGAAATTAGCAGCAACATCGAGCCTTCGTGGTTTCCCCAACTTCCAGCAATTTTGTAAATTAGCGGTTTTAAATGATGCGAATTTTGATAAACATTGGCAACGGAATAATCAGAAATTAAAAACGAATAAATCAAACAAAACTGCGCCAAAACCGCGCCAAAAAAGCTTGCGCCAGTTAGGGCGATAGAAATTTTTTGAATTTCGAAAAGCTTTTTTTCACCATTTTCTTGTTCAAAGTTTTTACGCAGGGCAAAAAAACTAAAAAGCGGCAAAAAAACACTAATTGATAAAACTAGCAAAAGCAGCGCAAATCCAAGAGTTGGGGCCATTTAGATGTTTTTATAAATTTAGACTTGATTAATGTATTTTTTCTTTTTCTTGGTTTGGTGATTTCTTGGCGTAGGCTTTTGATATTTTCTTGGCGTAGGCTTCTGATATTTTGCTGGAAGCTTTTTCTTTTTCTTTTTTTGCCTCTTCAAACAAAATTTGGGCTTGGTTGGAAATAATGGACATAACGTATTTTGCATTTTCTTCTTCGTCAGGATTTTTTGATGGGTAAAATTTTTCTATCAAAATTCTGCACATTGTTTATTTTAGAGATTATAACAGAACTTTTTAGCAACTGTAAAAATTTTTTAGAACAACCCAAATTTTTAAGTTTTGTTAAAAAATCTTCATTCATAAATTTTTTTTAAAAGTTTTTACGCGCCGCAATGGCAAAATAAGCAAAATATTTTTGCCAAGAAAGGTCGGTTGATTTGAATAGATTTTTGCCAACAAAAAAATCGGCCAAAACTTCGCGCATGCGAACAATTTCGCGAAGTCGTGAAATGTTTTTTTGATCGATAATTGTTAAATCAATTAACTCTAAAGCGCGCACAAAAGCAGCTTGAGAATTAGCGGCGTTGTTTTTGTTTTTCCAATTTATGGCGCGACTTACTTCGCTTCCAACATTGCCAAGTTGCTGCATCAAAGACATTTCAAGCCAGCGACCAGCAGCCAAATCTTTATGTTGAAAGCTCATTTTGTCACCCGTTTTTCAATTAAATTTTTGATTATTTTTTGACATTTCTTTGAGTTCAAGCAAAGAAATTTCTGTGCAAATTTTCATATTTTTTGTTTTTTTAATTTAGGCGAAAAATTTCTAAGTTTTTTTTGTGACAAGCGTGCTGATATTTTTTGCACAAACGAATTAGCTCTTTGTAATTTACCAAAGCAACAAAGCCGTCTTTAAAATTTTTAGCTTCGTTATTGGCGTCTTCGCTAAAATCAGAAGTGGTAATAAAAACACCTTTTTTGCCCTTGATGTTGTAAAGAAATTCCTTCATGTCTTTGGCACCAACTTTGTTGCCGCTTTGCCACTGTTTGGCTTGTAAATAAATTTTGCCTTTTAAGCCAAGTTCGTCTTCTAAAATTTCGCCATCAATTCCACCATCGTGGCTGCGGATTTCTCTTTTGGTAGCAACTCCATAACCCATTTTTTCAAGCAAATTGGCGCAAAAATCTTCAAAATTTTGCCAACTCATTGATCTGATTTTTTCAAGTAATTGAATGTTGAACTCTTCTTGGTTTTTGGTGATTTCGTCTTCAAGGTTAAAGCTTGAATTTATTGGGCTTTCATCGTTTTTTTGCTGGTTTTTTTGCGATGGTTTTTCTTCCAAAATTTTGCTTTCTGGTTCAACAACTTGCCAATTTTTTAGATAGTTTGGCGAGTTTTCTTTGAGAAATTCTTCATCGATAATTTTTTGATTTTTCTTGGCGTCAATCAAGGCTTCTTTGCCTAAATTGCTGATTTGGTAAGTAGCTCTTTCATCGCTAAGTTCAATAAATTCGGCTTTGGTCAAAAAAGAAAAAGCCCAACCAACTCTATTTTCAAGGCAATTTCCACCGCCCGCTAATTTTTGATTTTTTTGTTCAGAGCTAAGATTCAACTTTTCGGCTAAGGCGAGAGTTGCGGTTTTTCTTTTGAAATTTTGCTTTTCGAGCAGCTCTAAAACTGGATGAAGCAATTCGTTAAATTTAGGAATCATGTTTATTTTAAGAGGTTTTTTTCAAAAATTTGTTGTGGGTTTTGTTAGTTTTAAACCCGCGCGCTGATAAATTTTTTTACTTCGTCTAAATTATTTTCTAGCACGTCAAATTTTTCTTCGAGTTCAAAAAGATTGTTTAAAAAGTTTGGCAAAGCTGGTTTTGGCACGTCTGCGCTAATTACGGCGTCAGGAAATTTTGCTGGATGAGCGGTTGCCAAAGTTATGATTGTTTCGTTATTGTAAGTTTTGTGTTGTCTAAATTCTTCGGCAGCAAAAACCCCAATTGCGCTGTGTGGATCTAAGGTTTCAGCGGTTCTTTCAAAAATATTTTTGATGGTTTTTTTGGTGGTTTTATCGTCAACCGAATAAGCAACAAAATCGCTTTGAATATTTTTTAGAACCTTATCTTCAACTTTTAGAGCGCCATTTTGCTCGAATTCTGCCATTAATTTGGGCATTTTTTTTTCAATGTTTTCGCGTTTGTGGGCGTCAAAAAGCAAGCGTTCAAAATTGCTAGAAACTTGAATATTCATGCTAGGTGAAATGGTTTCAATCATCATGTTTTTGGAATAGTCGTTGTGATTGATAAAACGCGTTAAAATATCGTTGGCGTTGGTTGCAATGATTAGTTTATTGATATTTAAGCCCATTTCTTTTGCCAAAAATCCTGCGTAAATATCGCCAAAATTTCCGCTTGGAACACAAAAAGAAACGGGGTTTTTTTCGTTGCAGCCCAAACTGACGGCGGCATAAAAATAATAAACAATTTGCGCCATAATGCGGGCAAAATTTATCGAATTTACTGCGACCATTTTTTTGCCATTCAAAAAATTTTCACCTTCACTTTCTTGAGCAAACATTTTTTTAACCATATTTTGGCAATCATCAAAATTGCCTTTAACGGCAAGGTTGAAAACGTTTTTGTCAAGCACGCAAGTCATTTGACGGCGTTGAACTTCGGAGACTTTTTGGTGAGGATGTAAAATAAAAATTTGAACATTTTTTGCGTTTTTACACCCTTCAATTGCGGCTGATCCAGTGTCGCCAGAAGTGGCTCCGATTATGACAATTTTTTGATTTTTTTTAGTTAAAAAGTAATCAAGCAAATTGCCCAAAAATTGTAGCGCAAAATCTTTGAAAGCCAAAGTTGGCCCGTGAAAAAGTTCTAATAAAAAATGATTTGAACCCAGTTGTTTCAAGGGCGCAATTGCGCTATGAGAAAAATTTTGGTAAGATTTTTCAATGATTTTTTGATAGTCGGTTTGGGAAATTTCGCTTTCAACAAAATGGCGAGTTACTTCAAAAAATAACTCTGGATAAGTCATTTTTTTCATTTTTGAAATGTCGCTAAAGCTGAATTTTGGTAAGAATTCGGGAATATAAAGCCCGCCATCGCTTGCCAGTCCTTGTAAAACAACTTGTTCAAAAGAAAGTGATTTGGCGTTTAAGCGAGTTGAAATGAATTTCATGGATTTGAGTGTTTGATTTTTTTTCGTTGAGGTTTTTAACTTGAATTTCGAAGTTTTTTTAAATTCAACCAATAACCAAGTCAATGTTAGCACAAGAAAATAAACGCAACCAGCGACCAGATTATTTATATCGAAGTGGCGTTGGAATTATGCTGATTAATCAAAAAAAACAAATTTTTGTTGGCAAAAGAATTGACAATAAATCAGATGCTTGGCAAATGCCCCAAGGTGGTTTGGACGCAGCCGAAGAAGAAGATGTGGCAATGTTTCGCGAGCTTAAAGAAGAAACTGGAATTGATGATTTTTCGATTAAAGTTTTGAAAAAAAGCGGCAGTTATTATTACTATAATTTGCCCTATAGCTTACAAAAAAAGTTTTGGGGCGGCAAATATTTGGGTCAAAAACAAAGATGGTATTTAGCCGAATTTGTTGGTGACGAAAATTTGATAAATGTAAAAACCCAAAATCCAGAATTTTCTACTTGGAAATGGATATCGTCTGGCACAATTATTCAATCAATTGTTGGTTTTAAGCGCGATCTTTACGAAGAAGTAATTAGCGAATTTTCAGATTTTTTAAAATAAATGAAAACCCCAGAAATTAATTTTTATCAAGTTGAAGAAACTATCATAAAATCTTTGGCGCCATTGCTTTTGAAGGTTTTAGAAGAAGATAAAAAAGCCTTAGTTTTTTGCTCAAGCCAAAAACAAATTAGCGAAATTGATAACTCGCTTTGGAGTTATGGTCGCAATAAATTTATTCCACATTTAACAATTTTTGACGAAGATTTTGTTAAAGAATTTTCCAAAAAAATTTCGTTTGAACGCCAGCCAATCTTAATTTCAAATAAAGAAGAAAATTCAAACCAAGCTGATTATTTGGTTTTTTTAGATGAGCCAACAAGTTCTTTTATTTCTAGCTTTCAGCGTGTTTTTTATTTTTACGAAGCCAGCAATTTTGCGATAGCAAAAGCTTTGGCGCAAAAATTAAATCCCAAAAACTCTTACAAAAAAGTTGATGGAAAGTGGGTAAAAGACGCTTTTTGAGTTTTTTTAAAAGTTATTTTATTTTCCAACAAACATTCCTGAAATTTTATGAGTTTTTTTCTCTGATTCATCAAAAAGCTCAAATTCAACAATAAAGCGGTTTTCGGTGTTTTTTAATAATAATTCTTTTGGCAAAATTGCGTAGATTTTAAAGGTTGTTGAATTGTTTGCCGCCACTTCCAGTTTGTTTAAATCGTCATTTTCTAATTTTAAAATTGTCTCAATTGGCGAGATAACTTTTAAGCTAAAATTTTTGTTTTGATGAGTTTTGTTGCTAATTTTTAAAGTATAGCCATTGCGTATTGATCCGTTAGAAAGCAATACAAACATTGGGTTGCGATCAGAAATTAGGCTGGTTTCTAGGTTTGGTTTTAGAATTAAACTTTTCAACATTATGGCACAAACCAGCAGCAAAATTGTGGCGTAAAAAAAACTTCGCGGGCGTAGAATTTTGAATTTTTTTTCAGGCACCGCATCAAGCAAATGATTTAAAGTGTCGTAGCGAATTAGCCCTTTTGGCAAGCCAATTTTTTGCATTATATCATCGCAAGCATCTACGCAAAGTCCGCAGGCGATACATTCCATTTGCAAACCATTTCTAATATCAATTCCAGTTGGGCAAACAACCACGCATTGTTTGCAATCGATACAATGACCGCGATTTTTAAAATCTTCGCCTTTTTTCATTTTGCCTCGAGTTTCGCCGCGCTTTTGGTCGTAGGTGATAATCAAGGTATTTTTATCAAACATTGCCGATTGAAATCGCGCATAAGGACACATGTAAGTGCAAACATGTTCGCGGGCAAAACCAGCCATTATGTAAGTTGCAACGCCAATTCCCAAAATCCAACCCAAAGCATTTAACTCAATTTTGCCATGAAAGATGGTTTTAATTAGGGTTGGCGCATCGTTGAAATAAGCCACAAAGCCATATCCAGTAAGCAACGAAATGGCTATCCAAGAAAGATGAGTAAGAAATTTTCGCCAAAATTTTGTAAAGTTTTTTTTTCGATCAAGTAAAATACGATTATTGCGATCGCCCTGAAATAGTCGTTCGCACGCAATAAAAATGTCGGTCCAAACTGTTTGAAAACAAGCGTAGCCACACCAAATTCTGCCAAAAAGCGAAGTAATAAAAAATAGTGCGATAGCCGCAATTATTAGAATTCCAGCCAAATAATAAATTTCTTCTGGCCAAATTTCGATGAAAAAAAAGTAGAGTTTATTGCTAGAAAAATCGATTAAAATTGCCTGATTTGGTGCAAGAGATCCTCGATCAAAACGAATAAAAGGGAAGAAAAAATAGATGCTTAAAAAAACAGTATTTAGCAGCCATTTTAGGCTACGGAAACGTCCTTTAACATTTTGAGGATAAAGCCTTTTTTTGGCCTCAAATAAATTTTCCAGCATTTTTATTAAGTTATTTTTCTTTTTAAAATAGCGGGCATAAAAAAAGCCCCTTTAAAAAATTAAAGAGGCTTTTTTTAGTTAGATAATGATTTGTTAGTCTTGGGCTACAACATTTGAAGCTTCTGGACCTTTTTTACCTTGAACAATTTCGAAAGAAACTTTTTGACCTTCGCGTAGAGTTTTGCGACCACCGCCATTCATTACAATGGCGCTATGATGCACAAATACATCTTTTCCGCCGTCTTGTTCGATGAAACCAAAACCTTTTTCATCGTTAAACCATTTAACCGTTCCTATAACTTGACCTGACATTCGTAACTCCTGAATATTAAAAATTTGGGTAGTGCTAATCTAAAAACTTAGAAAACAATCTAAAAAGAAATTTTTTACAAAACTTCACACCAGTAATCATTCAAATAAAGTGTTTTTTAAAAAACAAGCAATTGATTCTAATAAAATCCAATTAGTTTTTTTTGGAAAAAAAATATTAGGACGATGCCAAACAAACTATCAAAAGATAGTTTTTTGGTATAATCTTTAGAGTGCAAATTTTTGCTATCAAAATTCCAGAATAAATAGCTTTTATGAGCAATTTTTTACGCGTTATTTGGACTTAAAAAATTTTTTAAAAATCATGTAAGTTGATTTTCAAGCGCCGCAACGCCGGGTAATTTTTTTCCTTCTAGCCACTCTAAAAAAGCGCCGCCAGCGGTAGAAATATAAGTAAATTCATCGATCAATCCTGATGAATTTAGGGCAGAAACCACGTCACCTCCTCCAGAAACAGAAATTAACTTTTTAGAGTTCGTCAATAATGCCGCAATTCTGGCAAAGCTTTCGGTTCCAATATTGAAAGGTTTGATTTCGAAAGCGCCAAGTGGACCATTCCAAACTAAAGTTTGGTGGTTTTGTAATTCTTCGGTGAGTTTGCAAAT
>CANEUK010000043.1 GCA_947441695.1 Rickettsiales bacterium | reverse complement strand
ATTGAAAAATTGAATGAACAAAATCGCCAAAACGAAATTGCCAGAATGTTATCTGGCGACATTATCACCCAAGAAGCTTTGGCGGTAGCTTTTAGGTTAATTGGCGATTCTTAATTAATTTATTTTTCTCAAAAGAAATTTTCAAAAAATCTTTAATTTTTTTTAAAAAATGTCAGCAGATGATAATGCAGCCGTAAGGCATTTACGAAATTTTGGCATCATAACTTTTCTTATCATTATTCTTTTTACCATTTGCTTTTATATTACGGGAACACTCGTGATTGTAAGTATTAATGGCAAATGGGATGTTATAAAAAAATATTCGCAACTCACTCTCGACAAGCAGTTTATTTATATCTTCAAAACTCTTTTGGCTTACTGGAAATTTTATTTCAAAAACTCGGCAAAATTAACCATCGAAAGTTATGATTATTTTGTTGTTAAACTTTGGGTTACTTCGTTTTTACCTTATACTTTATTAATAACTTTGGGATGGGTTTTTCGTGCGCCACTAATTGACTGGCGACCTTTTAAAAAACCCGAATCAATTCACGGAAATTCTCATTGGGCTTCGCTTAAAGAAATCAAAAAAATGGGATTACGCTCAAAAAGCGGCGTGTTGCTTGGAACTTACAAAAAAAAATTTCTGATTGCCGATGGTTATCAGCACATTTTGCTTTTTGCGCCAACTGGTTCTGGTAAAGGTGTGGGTTTTGTAATTCCAAATCTTTTATTCTGGCGCGACTCGGTAATTGTTCACGATATTAAGCTTGAAAACTACGAACTAACTTCGGGCTGGCGTAAAAAACACCTCAAACAAAAAGTTGTTTTGTGGAACCCAGCTGATCCTGACGGAATAAGTCATTGCTACAACCCAATGGATTGGATTAGCAAAAAACCCGGACAAATGGTGGATGACGTTCAAAAAATCTGCAACTTTTTGCTGCCCGAACAAGAATTTTGGCAAAACGAAGCGCGCGCACTTTTAGCCGGAATTATGCTTTATTTGGTAGCAGACGAAAACAAACCAACCACTTTGGGCGAGGTGGTGCGAACGCTTCGAAATGACGACGTGGTTTATAATTTGGCGGTTGTTCTCGACACGATGGGCAAAAAAATTCACCCAGTTTCTTACATGAACATTGCCTCATATTTACAAAAACCAGACAAAGAGCGCGGCTCGGTAACTTCAACCGCCAACTCATCGCTCGAGCTTTGGGCAAACCCATTAATTGATACCACAACCGCCACTTCTGACTTTAATTTGCATGAGTTCAAAATTATTCCGCACACCGCCTACATTGGCTTAACTCCTGATAATATATCGCGCTTGAAGCCTTTGATGAATATGTTTTATCAACAAGCTGCTGCTTTTTTTACTGTTAAAATGCCGCAACCGCATGAAAAATTTGGCGTGTTGATGATGATGGACGAGTTTCCAACTCTAGGAAAAATGGAGCAGTTTTTGTCGGGTATTGCTTATTTTCGTGGTTATCGCGTGCGCTTATTTTTAATCATTCAAGACACCGAACAATTGAAAGGAATTTATGAAGAAAGCGGAATGAACTCATTTTTATCAAACTCGACTTATCGTATTACTTTCGCTGCCAACAACATGGAAACCGCTAACTTAATTTCACAACTTTTGGGCAATAAAACCGCCATCCAAATTTCTTACAACAAACCAAAATATCTCGACTTAAATCCGGGTGCGCGTTCGTTGCACGTTTCAGAAATTCAACGCGCCCTACTTTTGCCACAAGAAGTTATTCAACTTCCGCGCGAAGAACAAATTATCTTAATTGAGTCTCAACCTCCAATTAAGTCGAAAAAGATTTTTTATTTTAAAGACCGTTTTTTCACTTCAAAACTGTTAAAGAAAATTGAGATTCCAAAACAAGCTCCTTACATGCCAGATTACACTAAAAACAAAGCCTCGAAAGGTGATGATAAAAACAATGGTGGCGCGATTTCTAGCTAAACAAAATCATTTTCTTAAAAAAAATGTTAAGCCAAAAAAAAGCAATTGAAGCCGCCGTTATTGGCTGCCCAATTTCACATTCTCTTTCACCAAAAATTCATAATTTTTTATTACAAAAACATCAAATTAGCGGAATTTACAAATCTTTAGAAGTTAAAGAATCTGATTTAGAAAATTTCATTGATTTGGCAAAAAAAAATGATTTGGCGGGATTTAACATAACGATTCCGCACAAGGAAAAAATTTTTAAAATTTGCGACTTCAAAAGCAAAACCGCTTCTTTAACTGGCGCAGTAAATACGGTTTTTATTACGCCAGACAAAAAACTTTTTGGACATAATTCTGACGCTGAAGGTTTTTTGAATAACTTAAAAAATTCTTGCAGTGATTTTGATTTAAAAAACAAAACCGTTTTTTTGATTGGAGCTGGCGGAGCAGCTCGGGCAATAGTTTATGCCTTAATAAAATCTGGCGTTAAAACAATTTTTATTAGAAATAAGAACCAATTACGTGCCGAAGAATTGATTAAAAATTTTGCTAATTTTTCTAGCAAAAAAAACTGCGAGATAAAATTTTTAGAAAGCGAAAACTTTGCCAAAAATCTGAATTGTTGCGATTTGCTGATTAATTCAACTTCTTTGGGAATGCAGGGGCAAGAATCCTTAAAAATTGATTTAAAAAATCTAAATAGCACCGCAATTGTTTATGACATTGTCTACAAGCCGCTGATAACCGAACTTTTAAAAACATCACAAAGTCGCGGAAATAAAATTATCACCGGAATTGGAATGCTAGTTTTTCAAGCCTTAATTGGTTTTGAAATGTGGTTTGGACAAAAACCTGATGAAAAATTTGTTCAAGAATTGCTAAAAAAACGACGCTTTTAATTAAAAAAACGTTCAAACCAAACTCATATAACAAAGTTAATTTAGATAAATTTTTGCTAAACTCTTGTTAGAAATTTAACTAATTTACAAAAATAAATCAGCCACAAACACTAGAAAACAGAAGATCTAACGAACATTAATCGTAAGAAATAATTTGAAAAATCTAAAAGAAATTTAAATCATTTTGGTTGTTTGAGTTTGCGACAGAATCGTTATTTAAAATTGATGGAAGTGTTTTGAAAATGATCTATTAAAAAAGCTAAAAAATATATTTATTTACCAATCCCCAAAAAATGATAATTTTAGTTTATTGCAAAAATTTATTTAGGTTTTTAGGTTGGGTTTTCTAACTATAAAAAAACAATTTCACTTCTAAATTCAAAAACAAATTTCGCTAAAAAATAAACTCACGGAGAGGTGGCCGAGAGGCTGAAGGCACCTTCCTGCTAAGAAGGTATACGGGTAAAACTGTATCAAGGGTTCGAATCCCTTCCTCTCCGCCATAATATCGGTCGTTCATTTTGTCTCATTTTCGAACTTTTTGGTCTCCGAAGTACAATCGAAAACCAAAATTTCCCTTGATTTTCTAGCACGAAAAAACCCACACAAACACAAGCTGGACTTAACTAGAGATATGTTTTTTCTAGCAAAGATGTATCAGCGGAGATTTGAAAAAATTCGTCTCCTTTAGAAAAAATAGAGAATTAAGTAGTGTTGTGGATTGCTCTAGGCTTCTAAGCCATTGATTTTATTGGTTGTATTAAGGTTAAGCCGACGTGGAGATTCGGATAATTTGTCTCATTCTTTTTTACCTGAGCTTACTTTTTTGGCTAAGTACATACTTGGAAATAAAGCCTCTGCAGCATTTTATCGAAATTTTCCAACCGATAGCATCTGGCGGTTTTGTCTCATTTTCGAACTTTTTTAAAAATAGTTTAAGTTGTATCTGATTGAAATGTTTTATAACTTTAGCTAAATTTAGCCTAATAATTAATCCGTTTTGGCATATATTTAGTACTACTTATGAAGGATACCTCCAATAATAAATCGGTGAATATATTGATGGCCTCAAGCTATACATACGGTCCACCCATGTCTTCCAAAGATAAAAAACAATGGGCAGAAGGCGAATTAACCCGTAATATAAAAATTTTAAAGGATGGTGGTTTTGATGTCAGATGTTTGATTGATTGTGCTCAATTAAATGAAGACGAAGAGATTAAATTTGATCAAGAAGATTGGGATAAAATATATAGATTTGAATTCTTAGATAGCCTAGAGCAATATGGTTTCGCAAGACGAGATGATAATAAAATCTTTCACTTGCTAGAAACTAAAGAAAATTTATTAAGCAAAATTCCTCCACATTATTTTGAGGTATTTGAAGAATTATTTCCTGGTGAAGAAACAACTTTTGATGCAAAAGCAGAAATTAATTTTTATGAACAAGATTTAGACAAAAGAGTAAAATATTTTGCTGAGGTTGCAGAAGATCCTAATCAAACAATCATCTTCAATCATGGCGGTGGCACTATAGGAGAAAGACATATGCCACAAAGACTTTCTCGTGTAATGCAAGAAAAATTTAATCCATCTCCAACAGTAGTCTTTGGTTTTTCTGATGGTACATATTTACCATTTTATTTTTCCGATAAAACTCCCAATATAACATTAGTTGAAGCCTCTAACATTTTTGATTTAGAATATTTAAAGGGCGAAAGGGATGTTGAAATAAAATTAAAAGAAGTGCAAGGTTCTGCGCTACCAAGCCAGAATATTGATGGTGATGTATTGGCTATCAGCATACACACTTCCTACGGCCAAATGTTTGACGCTGGCTGTGTTAGTCGGAGAGTTTTTGATGGAAAAATAGCCATGTTAGAATCTGCTCATGATAGCAAATTAATGGATAAAATTACCACCATGATTGACTCTGGAGTATTTGATAGTTCTAAAGCCATTGTCTTGGGAGAATTTCCTATGAAGGGCGATGCTCAACAAAAATTTTACCAAGAATTCGCTGAAAGATTAAGTGCAAGAGGAGTGAATATTCCAGTCCTTCAGTCTGCAACTGGACCCTCTGTATTTGGACATGGAAGTAGAAGGGGTGAATACATTGCATGCGGAAAATGCAAAATAACAACTGAAGGTGATTATATTGGAGAAAACGTTGTTTTAGCGGTACAAAGTAGAAAAATAGACGTTGCTGAAAAACCGGAATCCGAACAAAAATCTTGGGTTGAAAGAATAAGAAGCGATCCAACTAAAGGAAAAAGTTTAGGCGGTTCAAACGAATTATAGTTCGAATTCCAACCGAAGAGCATCTGCAACTTTCGAACTTTTTTAGTTAAGTCAAAACATGGCTTAAAACCTTGCAAATAGTGCATCGGTAAAATTTTTGATTAAAGGAGAATTAGTTCGCAGTGGGATCGCCTGCCCCGCCATATCTAGCATGCGTAACTTTTGTCTCATTTTCGAACTTTTTGGGAATTTTTAGTTAAGCTATCCTCAAAAATTCTCCTTACGATCCTTTATTTTCTAGCATAGAAAAATCTTCATCAACACTTGCTAATGCTTTACTGGAGAACGCTTCTTGTTGTCTAAAATTCTTCGGAAGAGATGGTCAAAAACTGATTTTTCTAATTAAAAAGGAGAATCACTCAATATTTTTTAGCAAAATTAACTTCTAAAGCCTTGATATTACTGGTCAAAACAAGGTTAAGCTAAAACGGAGATTTGGAGAATTTGTTTCACCCCACCGCAAGAATTTTTGCCTAAACTTAACCTTTTTAAAAAAGTTAAGCCTTGAAAATAATGGGCTTGAAGGATTCATATCAAATTTTTCAACTGCTACTGCAAGCGACCCCATTTGCGAACTTTTAATTTTTTGCAAGTTGCTTTTTCTAGCTAGTTGTTGAATAATGTATGAAAGTTTTTGAGCATGAATTAATTCGAATAAATCAATCCTATGAAAACATTAGCAGAGCGTCGCGCAGAACACGAAAAAGTTTCTAGAAAAATTGAAGAGCTTGGTAGCGAAGGTCTTGCTGCAATGCTTAAAGATGCAACTCAAGTACATTCCGGAATCGGCGGAACAGCTGTGAAGCTTGAGATAGATGGCGTTCCAGTATTCGCCAAACAAATCGCTGTCTCTGATCTTGAAATGGCAAATCCAGAATCAACAGCAAACTTATTTGATCTACCAACATATTATCAATACGGAGTTGGATCTGCTGGATTTGGTGCGTGGCGTGAATTAGAGGCTCATAAAATGACTACTGATTGGGTGCTTAAAGATGAATGCCTTAACTTTCCTCTAATGTATGGTCACGCGGTCTTGTCAAGAGAGGTGGACAAACTCACTGGTAACGAGCAAGAGCAAGCGGAAAAAATAGAAAGAAGAGAAAAATTTCTGCAAGGGCAACAAGAATATTGGGGTGGTTCACATGCAGTTAGATCTCGTATAGAAGCGATAGAAAGCGCTTCTAATAGCGTAGTTATCTTTATGGAAGCAGTGGGCAGACCTAGCGGCCTCAATCCAAGATTAGATTATTATATTCACCCTCAGGCTTCTGATGGTGATACAACAAAGCCTGATATGGAGATGGTTGAAAGAGAGTTAAAAGCAACATGCGATTTTATGGAAAGTAAAGGCATGATACATTTTGATGCTCACCATGGGAATATTCTTACAGATGGAGATCGTCTTTACTTTGCTGATTTTGGCTTGGCAACTTCCCTCGGTTTCGATTTATCAACAGAAGAAAGAGAATTTTTTGAAAAAAATCGTGGCTACGATCGTTCTTTAGCTACGGCAGGTTTGTCTTGTCATCCAAGAGCGGAGTCCACCAGAGAAGAGTTGCCAATATTACCAGAAGTCAGGGAAGTTTCAGATCGATACCAAGCAGCTTCAGATCGGTATCGTACTTTTACAAAAAGTTTGAGAGAAGATTTTACTAAAACCACGCCTTATCCAGCGGTGGAAATGCAGGAATTGCATCAGCAAGTCGACTCAGAAGAAAAGAAAGGTAACGAGGAAAGCTTTGTTGAAAAGTTAGGCCTGCAAAAACCCGATGAAAAACCGCGATCTTTCGTTGAAGCAATGCAAGCTGGAAAATATAGAAATATTGGAAGTAAGGGCGGCGCTCACGAGTTATAAAAAGTTCGAAAAGTATCGTCCGCTTACCGCCTAGAATTTCTTTAGTTTTTTGCCAAACATCATCGACAAAAATTGCTATTTCCAATCAACAAATCCAACCAGCCAGACTACAGCTACATGGAAAACTATATCAAAAAACTCGAACACAAAAAATTGTTAAAATATTTAACAATAAAAACACAAAAATCAGCGAAACACCAATAAAATTAAACCATGCCAAACAACCAAGAAAACCAACAACCCTCACCCCAAATCCTACTCTACCAAACCCCCGACGGAAAAATTAAACTCGATGTTGAATTGCAGCAAGAAACCGTCTGGCTTAATCAAGAACAAATGGCGGTTTTGTTTGGTAAGGCTAGAAGCACAATAGCAGAGCATATCCAAAACATTTTTAAAGAAGGCGAACTTGAAGAAAATTTGGCTTGTCGGAATTTCCGACATACCACTTCGCATGGCGCAATTAAAGGAAAGAAGCAGGAAAATGAAGTTAAATATTACAACCTTGATGTTATAATTTCAGTTGGCTATCGCGTTAAATCAAAGCAAGGCACGCAATTTCGCATTTGGGCGACCAATCGCTTAAAGGAATATATTATCAAAGGTTTTGTCTTAAATGATGATCGATTTAAGGCTGGCAAGTCGATGAATTATTTTGATGAGCTGCAAGAAAGAATCCGCGAAATTCGGCTTTCTGAGCGCTTCTTTTATCAAAAAATTAAAGATATTTACAAAACCAGCATTGATTATGACGCAAAAGATGAAAAGACGATTGAGTTTTTTCAAATTGTGCAAAACAAGCTTTTATGGGCGATAAGTAAACAAACTGCGGCCGAACTGATTTATGAAAGGTCTGATGGCAATTTGCCTTTCATGGGAATGAAGTCAGTTGACAAAAAAACTGAAAAATCGATTACAAAAAAAGATTCTGAAATTGGCAAAAATTATTTAAATGAAGACGAGATTAAGCTGCTTGGGCTTTTGGTTGAGCAATATTTGACATTTGCCGAAACAATGGCCAACCAAAGAATTGCAATGTATATGAAAGACTGGATTGAAAGGCTTGATGCAGTTTTGCAACTTAATGGCAGAGAAATTTTAAAACATGCAGGAAAAATAAGTCATAAAACTGCCATTGAAAAATCAGGAAATGAATATCAAAAGTTTAAGCAAATTCAGAAAAAAAAAGAAAAAGAAGAAAGCTTAAATGAACTTGAAAATGATATTAAAAATTTAGGAAAAAAATTGTGATTTTTCTTACGCTTGTCAATTTTAATAGGTAATAAAAAATTTCTTGGGGTCATAATTGGGGGCATATTAAATTTTCTAACCTCGCCCAATCAAGCAAAATCAAATACCCCTCCCCTATAATGTGGCTGCCGTCAATCGGTCTGGCGGAATCCACAAAAGTCCAATCCAGCCCAAAAAATCAAAGCTTACGAGTAACTTCAAGTCCAATCTCATTCAAAAAAAATCCTTTAATAACCAACCTTTTTGAGGGGATATTTGGGGGTAAAAAGAAGTTTGTTGATTTTAACCTATCTTGCTTTCTGACCAACATTTCTTTGCCTTGTTGCTAATAATTTGACCACATTAGATCTTTTTTCAAAAGCGCTTTTTTCCATCTCATCATCGGAAATATCATTGTCAAAATCGCTATCCAATACTGGCGGTGTCGCGTAAGCAATTCAAAGCAACCCAAATTCAAAATTTGCTTGAATTTGATTTATTTCTAAAACGAAATCTGATCAACATTTTCGCCATCATCCAAAGCTAATTGTTCGTCGATTTTTGACTGAATTGAATTTTCGTATTTTTTGTAACTCACCAAATAATATTTTTCTAACTTGCTAGAATCTGTGATTTGACTTGCCAAAACATATCCATTGTCTTGAAGGTAGCGCGAAGCCAATTGGCGCAAGCGTTCTGGTCTGGTTAAATAAACCCACTCAACTTCTAAAAGTTGAATTTCGTCTTCAGAAGCAATGATTTGATTTTGTGTTTTTAAAATTTCGTCTTGCAGCGCTTCGACCTTAAATTGCACCAAAAAAGTTAAAATAATGGCAGCAAAAACCGAGGTAAAAATTAGTGAGTTAGCTAAATAAAATTTGTTGGTTGATTGCCAAATTTCTTTCATTTTTAAAAATTAAATTCTTACCGCTACGCGCATTTTTGCTGAACGCGCGCGCGGGTTTGCGTCAATTTCAACCTTACT
>CANEUK010000042.1 GCA_947441695.1 Rickettsiales bacterium | reverse complement strand
TATGCCCGCAATCGGAGAAGATTTAGTCAAACTTTGAGCAGCAGAAATCTTGGTTTTTTTTATTAAGCCATTAGCAGTCAAAATTCCGGCAACCAAAATTCCGATGATCAAAATCACCACCGCCAACTCAATTAAGCTAAATCCGCGTCGATTATCAAAATTTTTAATAAACAATTTTGGCATAACTAAAAAACAAATTTCAGATTTGTGGAAATTAAAAAAATCAATTTATGGAAAGTTTTGAGCAATTAATTCGCGGAAAGCTTTGGGTGCAAATCAATCAAACTTAACTTAACTAAAAAAAGTCAAGATTTTTACTGATTTTTGCCTTTAAAAAGCAAACTTAATTTTAACCAAATCTATTTTTTTGAATATCTAGAGCCTGTCTTTAAATTTATTTGATTCCAGATTTTGGCATATTTTAAGCGCTTTTTTAATAAAATTATAAGGAATATCTGGATATATTTCGAATAATTTTATTAAAAAATAAGCCAAAATAGGACTAAATATGGAATTAAATAAATTTAAAGACAGGCTCAATATTTTGGCTTCAAAACAGGCGATTTTGGGCTTTGTTTTTTGGTATAAATTCTTTTATTTACTAGGTCGGCGGTTTTTTTCGCCTTTAAGTTTTTTAGAAAAAACTTTTTCTTCGCGCCCTTCAAAAGGATTTTCACTTTTACGCAAAACAAGGCGAATTGGAGTTAGATTTAAGCCAAAATTTTCGCGCAAACTATTAACCAAATAACGTTTATAATCACCTTCTAAAGGCTTGATATGATTGGTAAAAACCGCAAAAGTTGGCGGACGTTTTTTAATTTGCGTGGCGTATTTTAATTTGATTGGTTTGCCTTTAAACATTTTTGGCGAGTGAGTTCCTTCCGCCATTTTTAACCAATCGTGCAGCTTGTTGGTTTGAATATAGGTTTGCCATTGTTCGTAAGTTTGCAGCGCATATTCTAAACATTTTTCAACATTATAACCAGTTTTGCCCGAAACGCCAATGATTGCCGCTCCGTCAACTTCGGCAAAAAGTGATTGAATTTGTAATCGAACTTGGCGCAGAAAATTTTCTTTGTCGCCTTTAACGCAATCAATTTTATTGATGGCAAATACAAGTCCGCGACCTTCTTTTAAAATTTCGCCAGCCAAGGCTACGTCTTGATGGTCGAGCAACGAGTTGCAATCAATCAGCAAAATTACCACTTGGGCAAAACGAATGGCGCGAAAACTGTCGAGGCTTGAGAGTTTTTCGAGTTTTTGATTGATATTGGCTTTTTTTCTAATTCCGGCGGTGTCGATAAAACGAATTTTGCGGGTAATTTTTTGAGATTTGCGTTCTTCTGTTTTTAAAGGCAAAAGAGCGGACGAATTGGCAACGCTTTTGGGATTGTAAAATTCTCCTTTTTCTAAGGATAAACGAGAAGCCGAATCGTCGAATAGTTTGGGGTTATAAGAAAATTCGTAATCAACCGCAATTGCATCGCGCGTAATTCCGGCTTCGGCTCCGACAATTAGGCGATCTTGACCCAAAATTTTGTTTAAAAAAGTTGATTTACCCGCATTTGGCCTGCCTACAATTGCAATTTGTAAAAGCGATTTTTCGTCGTCAAGCTCAATAGCGGCTTCGGCAAAATTTGCTTCATATTGTTCAATTTCGGGCGCGATTTTTTCATATAAATCGCCAAAACCCAATTTATGTTCAGCCGATATGGCTGTTGGTTTGTCGTAGCCCAAACGGTAATATTCATTGCCAAAAACTTGTTCGTTTAGGTTTTCGCATTTATTGGCAATTAAGATGGTTTTTTTGTCAATTTTTCTTAGCCAATTGGCAAAATGTAAATCGTCTTTGGTGATTCCTTCTTTAGAATCGACCACGAACAAACATAAATCGGCATCTCCAACCGCAACTTCGGTTTGTTCCATCATTCTTTTTTCTAAAGATTTTTCGTTGATTTTATGTTCAAGACCAGCGGTATCAATTACCATAAATTCAAGCGGCCCTAGTTTGGCGCGTGCTTCTTTGCGATCGCGCGTGACTCCGGGCGTGTCGTCGGTTAGCGCAAAACTGCGCCCCACCAATTTGTTAAACAAAGTTGATTTTCCAACATTTGGGCGACCGATAATAGCAATTTTGAACATGAGATTGGTTTTGATTAAATATAGTTAAGCTTTTGCATCGTAAATAAAAATTCCAACTCGATTAATATGATCTAGCAATTCTACCGAATTAATTTCGCTAAAAATCTTAACATCAAAAAGATATGGAAGCGCAAGATCGTCAAGATCTGACGCTATTTTTTCACCATCTAACTGGCTGATTTTTCCCATTAAAACCAAATCAATATCCGAATTTTTACGATAATTTCCTTTTGCGCGCGATCCAAAAATTTTTACCGATTCAACTTTTGAATTGGTCAAAAAAACAGCGTTAATTGATTCCAAGTCTTTTTTATTCAAACCAAAATCAGTCATTTTTAATCAGAAAACATTGTTCCAATTGCCTCATTGCTGGCAAATATTTTTTTTCAACATCTTTGGAAATTGCCTCAAACTTAGTAAAATCGTAAGTATGTGACATCAGGTTGCGACTTAATAACATGTCAATCCAAATCTGGCCTTCATCAATTATTTTTGCAGCAAAAGCTTGTTTGATTACATTTTTTGGGGTTAGCGGATCAATTATAACCCCGCCACTTTCCAAATAATCTTTCATCACCTTCCAAGCTAATTCAAAGGTAAATTCAAAACGTTGCAACGTGCCTTCTTTTTCTAACAAAGAAAGTTTATCGGCTCCGTCTTTCAATGCATCTGACAAAAGAAAAAGTGCTTTGCGATAATTATCAAATCTTTGTCGCCATCGAACATCCAGATTTTTCATAAACTAAATCATGTTTTTTGGATTAACCCATTGGTCAAATTGCTGTGACGTAACCAAGCCAGAAGCCAGCGCGGCTTCTTTTAGAGTTGTGCCTTCAAGATGTGCTTTTTTGGCAATTTTAGCAGCATTATCATATCCGATATAAGGATTTAATGCCGTTACCAACATCAAAGATTGTTCTAATAATTGCGTGATGCGTTCGCGATTAGCTTTAATTCCAACCAAACATTGATCGATAAAACTGTTAATTCCATCAGATAAAAGATTAATCGATTCAATAACATTGCGAATAATCATTGGGCGAAAAACATTTAGCTCAAAATGTCCGTTCGATCCGCCAACCGTTACAGCCACATGATTTCCGATGATTTGACAAGCAATCATCGTCAAAGCTTCGCATTGCGTTGGATTTACTTTTCCTGGCATAATTGAACTTCCGGGTTCATTTTCGGGCAAAGAAATTTCGCCCAAACCAGAACGCGGGCCCGACGCCAAAAATCGAATATCATTGGCAATTTTCATAATCGAAGTTGCAAGCGAATTTAACGCGCCCGAAAAATTGACAAGTTCGTCGTTGCAGGCCAAGGCGAAAAATTTGTTTTTGTTGGTAAAAAAACTATCCGCTTGGGCCAATCCTAGCTTTGCAAGGTTTGAATCTTTAACTTTCCAAAAACCATTCGCCAAAGTCGTGCGTCCTAAATCCAAATTTAAAAGCTTTTCATGAAGTTTTTTTAAGCCCGAAACTTCGGTAATTTTTTTGGCAAATTCTTCCGCAAACTTTGGATGACAATTTAAGCCCGTTCCAACCGCAGTTCCGCCTTGCGCTAAATGCGTTACAAATAAAATTGCCTGCGAAACAAAAACTGCCGCGCACTGAATTTGCACTTTATAAGCCGAAAATTCTTGTCCCAAAGTTACGGGCGTTGCGTCTTGCGTGTGCGTGCGGCCGATTTTAATGATGTCGTGAAATTCGGCTTCTTTTTTGCCTAATTCATTAGCAAATTTAACAAGGGTTGGAAGTAATTTTTCGTAGGTTGTAAGTACGGTCGCAACATGCATCGCGGTGGGAAAAGTGTCGTTTGAACTTTGCCCCAAATTTACGTGATCGTTGGGATGAACTGGCGATTTTCCGCCTTTTTTGCTCGTTATTTTTTCATTTGCCACGCCAGCAATTACTTCGTTGACATTCATGTTGGTTTGAGTGCCAGAGCCGGTTTGCCAAACAACTAATGGAAAATGATTTTCGTAAAACCAATCAAAACGCGCCAGAATTGTGTCCACCGCATCAACAATTTTATCGGCCAAATCAGGAGAGAATTTTTTAAATTCATCAGAAGTTGGATCAAGCGCCATCAGGTCTTTATTAGTAAGTGCCGCCGCTTTTTTAATTAGCAACATCGCGCGCACAACTTCCTTTGGCATTTTATGTCCCGGATTGTCACTACAAATTGGAAAATTTTGCACCGAGCGTTGAGTTTGTGCGGCGTAATAAGCGTCAGCTGGAACTTTGATTTCACCAAAAGAATCAGATTCAATGCGGAAATTTTGAGTCATAATTTTTATATAATTAATTTTTTTAAGAAACGCAGATTTTAATAAATTCTTCAATATCTAAACTAGCCTTTCCAACCAATAGCCCGCTGATTTCTTGAATTGCTAGAATTTCGCTAGAATTTTGCGAATTAACCGAGCCGCCATAAAGTAAAAAATATTCTTTAGCGCGACCCGAAAATTTTTCGTTAAATATTTTTTTAACCAATCGAGAAACTTCGTCAATTTGCGCCGTTGTTGGGATTATACCAGTTCCAATCGACCAAATTGGCTCATAAGCAATAATCATTTTTTCAAAATTTATTTCACTTGGAATTGAACGCATAATTTGGCGATAAATAAAATCTAAATGCTTGCCAGAATTTCGAATTTCTTGGCTTTCGCCCACACAAATTATTGGAGTTAGTTTTTGTTCTAAGGCGGCGGAAATTTTTTTTGCCACAATTTCATCGGTTTCAAGATGATTTGCGCGACGTTCCGAATGCCCTAAAATTACATATTCGCAACTAACTTTTGTTAGCATTTCGGCACTAATATCGCCGGTGAAAGAGCCGCTTTTTTGCCAATGACAATCTTGCGCGCCAAGTTTTAGTGGGCGTTCTTTTAATAAAATTTTGTTTAGTTCTTCGGCAGAAAAATCTTCGAATTTTTTTTGCGTAGCTTTGCTAACTTCTTCTAAATGTTCAAAACCATCTTCCATTAATTCGCTGTCGATATAATCGAGCAAAAAAGTTGGCGGACAAACCACAATTTCTACATTTTTTAGCTTTTCGTAATTAGCAGAAAAGTTTTTAAAAAAGCCTTCCAGCCAAATATCCGACTCGTCGAAGGCGTGATTCATTTTCCAATTTGCAATAATAATTTTCATGTAATTAGTTTTTTAAGATCTTGTCCAAACAACTGGTAACGCCAGCCCGAAACCGCTTTGTCAAAGTTTTTGGTGTTACAAATTGCTTTTTTTAAATCGCTTGAAGAGATTAAAAACTGCTCTTTAAAATTTTCTTGAAGGCAAATTTTGTTGATTAATTTTTTGGCTTCAAGGTAGCAATTTTTTTGACTTGCGGTCATTAAATTCTGCATTTCTGATTCTTTTTCTAAAAAATCATTTTGAGCAAAATCTTCGCTTTTTTGCTGTAGAATTTCTTTGATTTCGGCTTTTAGTTCGTGGTTTAAATTTAAGTTAATTTCGCGATTTAAAACTAAATTTTCAATTGCCTCGTCTTTGATTAAATGTTGGCGCGGAACGTTGATTTTTCTAGCCCAATTTTCGCGACACGAAATCAAGCTTTTAATTTGAAAAATTTGTTTTGAACTTTTACCTCGAAAAGAAAAGTTTTTAGTCAGAGATTCGTCTGATTTATTTAAAATTTTATCAGTAAAATTTTGCATTTCTTGACAAAGCCAGTTGTGGCGACTTTTTTTGTGCAAAACCTCTAAAAGATTTTCGTAAATTTCTTCTAAAAAAACTACGTCTAAAAGCGCGTATTCAATTTGTTCTTGAGTTAGAGGGCGTAGCTGCCAATTGCTTCTTTGCTGTTGTTTGTTTAAAGCTTTTTTAAAAAAAACTTCCACCAAATTTGAATAGCCAACGCTAAAATTAAAACCGCAAAAATTTGCCATAATTTGCGTGTCAACAACGCTTTGCGGCTGCAGGTTTGATTGATGATTAAAAATTTGCAAATCTTGAGCGCATGAATGCATAATTTTAACTATTTTTTCATCTGCAATAATCGCAAAAAAATTGCTTAAATCAATTTTTTCTAAGCAATCAATCAGAAATAATTCTTGCTCTTTTTTTGAGTTTTTAACCGCAATTTGAATGGTTGATAAAATTGGGTAATAAGTAGTTTGACGAGTAAATTCGGTATCTAGCGAAAATATTTTTGTTTCTTTAATAAGTTCAATAACTTCGAAAAGCTGTTTGGACGAGGCAATAATTTTATGTTTCAAATTCATTGAATTTTTATGCTCCCCTTACTGAAGAAAGCGGATTTTTAACTCTAAATTCTTTTGATAATCGAGGATTTGAAACGCTGGGGTTTGGTATTTCATCCGAACCTTTTGTAGAAGTGAGCAATTCAATTTTTTTGGCTTGGGCAAAAATAACGCTTTTTTCGAGGGCTTCTAAATCAGATTTTTCGATTATTTTTTTAATTTTTTCTTTGGTTTTTACTTCCAATTCTTCTTGGGTTTTTATGCCCAATTCTAAAGCTTTTTTTAAGATAAATTTTTGAGAAAGTTCTTCGATTTTTATTTCTATTTCGCCTTCATTTAAAATTCCTTCTTCTGATAATCGGTGCTTTATGTAAATAGCTTTTTCGGTATTATACATTTTGCCAGCTAACTCTTTTATCTCTTTCTTTAAATTGTTTTTTATGTCGCTTTCGCAATCTCCAACAATTGTCTTTAAAGAATCTTTTTGTTTTTTTAAGAAAGGCGATTTTCCTTTTCCATCTTCGTAATGTCGCAAATAAGTGTCGGTTGCATCGTAAAAACAAGCAGTTGCAGCAATTCCAGTCATGAATAAAGCAGAAGTAAAAAGTGGCGAAGAAGTTTCTAACACGCCTTGAGTTAGCGGGTTATCAATCAAAAAGTCTGCCATTTCGGTTAAATTAGAAACTATCGGCACGTTATTGAGCAAAAACTCAACCCCAACATCAACTTTCATTAGACCAAATAAATCACCAATTGGCCCCAAAGCTGGATTTGAAGAAATTGAAGCGATTCCGTGCGCCAAACCTTGAGTTGGCATTAAAACAGGTCCCAAAATTTGAGTAATTGGACCCATGATATTAAACAAAGGACCAGCAACCAAAAGAGCTGGCGAAAATGGCGATACTGCCAAAAAAGCGCAAAGAACGTGAATTTTCCAAGCTTCGTCTTGTTTATCTACATGCTCTTGAAGTTCTTTTGTGGTTTTGTCGTTTAGAGTATTTAGATTTCCTTCAAGAGAAGCCAAAGCTTTGGAATTTGTTTCTTCTATTTCCTTCATTTCTTTGTTAAGCAATTCTTCCATTGCTTTGTAAGTTGCCTGATCTTCTGGATCGGAACTATTTTTCAAAAGAGCGTTTATTGATTTTAAATGTTGAATATGAGCAGTTCCGTCTTGAGGATTAGAAATTGTTCTTGCTGCCAAACCAGCCAAAGCTTTGTTTCTATTTGAAAGATAATTTTTATATCCCGAAGTTTCGGTGGCTTTGGTACTACTTAAAATTCCTTTACCCAAAGCGTTTAAAATTTTTGACGAAGATTTTACGATATTTTCAGCTACCCTTCTGGAAAAGAGCGGATTTTCTTCGTGATCTTTTACTTCTTTATCGGAAGGAAATTCTCCATTTTCAAAAAATGATTTTGCCTTAAAAGCAAATCCTCTTTTGTTGCATTTTAATTTTGCTTCCGCGCGTAAAACGTTTTCTACGTAAGAGGTTGATAAAATATTTCCTTTAACCAGCGACTCATTGTCATTTAATATACCCTCAATTTCTGACTCCTTTCCGCCAATAATAGCTTGGTAAAATGGTATATCTTTATCGCCAAACTTACTTAATTTGGATGACGAGGCATGTTTTTTGTAAACGTTTTTTTGATTGAAAACCGTATCTGGGTTATCTTCAGAACCTACCCTGATTGAGTTTTCGACTCTTTGTAAAAAATCTTTAACATCTATTTTTCCGGGCTTTTCAATTGAATCGGCTATTTCTTCTTTTTTTCGAGAAATATTTTTGCCAAATCTGGAAAGTTTTTCACCTTCCAAAAAAATCTTTTCCAAATTTTCTAAGGCTTTTGTGTAATTTTCTGGATTTTTGATAATACTTTTAATCAGCGACTCTTTATCTTCTTCTGTGAATCCAAATTCCTTGACTACTTTTTTATTTTTTTCAAAAAGGTTTTGAATACTTGGCGAGATGTTTTCGTGATTCAACGTATATGGCATAAGAGATTTCTTTGCTTAAAAATAATTTGAGTTTTTTTAACTTACTTGAGCTTGACATTGCACACATCAAAAATAAGTTTTGAAAAAAGATTATTTTTTTTTAAAAAAACAACAAAAATTCGAGGCGAAAAAATGCTTAAAAAAATTCTTACTTTTGCAACAATTCTTTTGGTTATATCTTGCAGCAGCAAATCAAAAAAAAATGAAGAAACTCAATCTTCTGAAGTAGAAATAGAAGATAAATCTACCGAACAAAATTCTTATCAAGCAATTTCAGACGAAGAACAAGCTCAAGGGCTTGACAAACAAACACAAGCAAAAATTGAAGAAGTCGAAGTTCAAGATCGAGTTCTTTTTGGATATGATTCATCTGATTTAAGCGATGAAGCCAAAAAAATTCTTGATACTCAAGCCGCTTGGTTAAATAGCGATCCTTCAATAAAAGTAACCATCGAAGGTCATTGCGACGAGCGCGGAACCCGCGAATATAACATCGCCTTGGGTGAAAAAAGAGCCAACGCAGCCAAAAATCACTTGGTTTCAAACAAAGTTGACGAAAGCAGAATTAAAGTGATTTCTTACGGCAAAGAAAAGCCAGCTTTTTTTGGCAATAACGAAGAATCTTTAGAAAAAAACAGAAGATCAGTCACGGTGGTTAATTAGTTATACCAAACAAACTATCTTTTGGTGTAGAAAAAAAATTTTACAAAAAAAAGCTCCTGAAAATCTAACTTTTCAGGAGCTTTTTTATTGACTCAAAGCTTTAAAATCTTGATTCAAGCCAAATTTTAAAAGTCTTTTCGCTTAAAGAATTTTGCTCGCAACGCCCATGAAGATGCTCAAAATCTAACTTATCCATGTTTTGATCTTGCGAGGCGCATGAATAAAAATATTCCATTTCGCCTTTTTCGTTTTGTCTTTT
>CANEUK010000041.1 GCA_947441695.1 Rickettsiales bacterium | reverse complement strand
TAGTGCTAACTTTGTCTTTTTGGTAAAAATTTGTTCAGAAAATGACGCTGTATCACTTGATACAGCTTACATTTTCAGTCGCAATTTTTCCTCAAAAATACTTCGTTATCACTATCAAGAGATAGATGTTTTGGTATAATTAAAATTCTAAGAGCCTGTCGCAACTCAAATTGGTTCTATGAAAAAGTTTGAGTTGCGACAGTTTTATTATTGAATTTGAGCGCGCACCGCTTTTGTGGCTTCAACCATTTTTTGTAAAGCTAGTTTGGTTTCTGGCCATTCGCGAGTTTTTAAGCCGCAATCTGGATTTACCCAAATTTGTTCTGGATTTAAAACGTTTAAAGCTTTTTGCAAAAGAGTTTCAATTTCTTGCGATGATGGAACGCGCGGACTATGAATGTCGTAGACGCCGGGTCCAATTTCGTTTGGATATTTAAAATTGACAAAAGCGTTGAGTAATTCCATTTGCGAACGCGAAGTTTCAATTGAAATCACGTCGGCGTCCATATTGGCAATGGCGGCGATAATGTCGTTAAATTCAGAATAACACATATGAGTGTGAATTTGCGTGCGATCTTCAACGCCGCTAGCACTAATTCTAAAGGCGTCAACCGA
This sequence comes from Rickettsiales bacterium, assembly GCA_947441695.1. Classification (GTDB taxonomy): domain Bacteria; phylum Pseudomonadota; class Alphaproteobacteria; order Rickettsiales; family UBA1997; genus UBA2645. The sequence continues at coordinate 8,733 of CANEUK010000041.1, read as the reverse complement.
CCATTTTAAGTAATTCGCCCAATTGGCTTTTCTAATTGGCAAACCTTCGCGCAAAGCAGCTTCGTCAATTTGAATAATTTTGATTCCAGCTTTTTCTAGGTCGCAAACTTCGTCGCGAATGGCAAAAGCAATTTGCAAAGCCGTATCTTTTCTTGGTTGATCGTCGCGCACAAAAGACCATTGCAAAATGGTGATTGGACCCGTGAGCATTCCTTTCATGATTTTGTTGGTTTGGCTTTGAGCAAATTCTGCCCATTTTACCGTCATTTTATTTGGGCGCGAAACGTCTCCAAAAATAACCGGAGGTTTAACGCAGCGGCTTCCATAACTTTGAACCCAACCATTTTTGGTGAAGAAAAATCCTTTGAGCTGTTCGCCAAAATATTCAACCATGTCGTTGCGCTCAAATTCTCCGTGAACCAAAACATCCAAGCCAATTGCTTCTTGAAAATGAATAGTGCGAAGGGTTTCTTCTTCAATAAATTTTTCATATTCGGCAGCCGAAATTTTGCCCGCTTTAAAATCGGCTCGATTTTTGCGCACTTCTTTGGTTTGAGGAAACGAACCAATTGTTGTAGTTGGCAAAATTGGCAAATTTATATAATTATTTTGAATTTCTTTGCGTGCGGCAAAATTACTTTTGCGATTAACCAAAGATTCTGTAATTGACGCAACCCTTTCTTTCACCGCTTCGTCGTGAATTCTGGCTGAAAATTTGCGCGCTTCAAGTGCGGTTTTATTGGTTTTTAACGCGTCCAAAACTTCTAACTCTTTGTTGTTTGCGGCTTTGGCAATGATAATAATTTCGTCAAGCTTTTGCGTGGCAAAAGAAAGCCAAGATTTTAGTTCTGTGTCAAGCTGATCTTCGTTTGCCAAATCAACTGGCGCGTGGATTAACGAACAAGAAGACGCAATAATCACGCGATTTTCGCCCAATTTTTCAATCGCTTTTTTGGTAAGAGAAATTGAATTTTCTAAATTGTTAATCCAAATATTGCGACCGTCTACAAGCCCCAAAGACAAGCTTTGATTTGGTTTTACCAAATTTAAAACCGAATCAAATTGTTCGCTGCCACGCACCAAATCAATATGAACCGAATCGCAATCAAGCTCAAAAGCAAGTTCGGCATTGTCGTATAAATTATCAAAATAGGTTGTTAGATGAATTTTGATTGAACCAGCTTGTGTTCTGATTTTGGAATAAGCTTTTAAATAAGCTTGAATGGCTTCGGCCGACAAATCAGTAACCAAAAATGGCTCGTCAATTTGCAAGTTTTTAACTCCAATTTCTTGCAATTTTTTGAAAAAATCTGCGTAAGCCACAAGCAAATTATCAAGCAAATCAAGCTTGTTTGAGCCATCAATTGACTTGCCCAAAAGCAAAAAGCTAATTGGCCCTAAAATTACTGGACGGGTTTCGATGCCCAAATTTTGCGCTTCAAGATATTCGTCAAAAATTTTGGTCGAAGAAAGTTTAAATTCTTGCCCAGTTTTAAACTCGCCAACCATGTAGTGGTAATTGGTGTCAAACCATTTGGTCATTTCCATTGCGGTTGCGTCAATGTTGCGCGCGCCTTGTTCTTCAATTTTTTGTTCCCCAATCTTTTGTTCTCCAATTTTTTGTTCTCCTCTGGCCATCGCAAAATATAAATCTAAATCAACATTGCCGCCAGAAAAGTTAAAACGTTTAGGAACCGCGCCAAACAAGGCTAAAGTGTCAAGAACGTGATCATAAAATGAGAAGTCGTTCGATGGAATAAAATCAATGCCAGCGGCTTTTTGGGTTTGCCAATTTTTGGCTCTGATTTCGGCAGCAGATTTTTGTAAATCGCTTAAAGATAAGTTTTTTTTCCAATAGCTTTCCACGGCTTTTTTAAGTTCGCGATTAGCACCAATTCTTGGAAAACCCAAGCTTGCAGTTTTTGACATGTTTTTGTTTGATTTAAAATTTGTGCAAGGCTTTGCAAAGGATTGACGCGACAGCGCCCTGAGACAGAATTTGTAGTTCGCTAAATTTTTCTTAAAAAATTATCTTAAAAAAAATATTTTTGCTTTTTCAAGAATACAAGTTTTTGCAAATAAAACTTATCAGTTCAGTTTGTTTGAAAACTTTTTGAACCTTTCTCAAATATTTTTTGGCGCAAAAAAGCCAAACACAATCTTTAAAAATGAAAAAATCAAAAATAAAAAACCTCAAAAAACGCCACACTTCAGAAATGCGTTTTAAGCTTTTTGGCGCGGCTTCAATTGGCTTTGCGCTGTTATTTTTGGTGCTACTTTTTGGCATGATTTTACACAAAAGTAGCAAAGCTTTTTGGCGCAGCGAAATTGCGCTAGAAGTTGATTTTTCAGACAAAGTCGAAATCGCCCAAAACTCCCAAAACTCCCAAGTTGCCCAAAACGCCCAAATTGCCCAAATTGATTTTCGTGCCGCCATAAAAAACAGCCTAAAAGCCCAATTTACTAACGCCCAAAGCCTATCCGAAATTAGCTCGCTTTATCAAATTTTAAGCAAAGTTGCTAATTTAGAACTCAAAAAACAGCTTGAAAAAAATCCTGAATTACTTGGAAAAAAATCAATTTTTTGGTTAAGCGCGTCTTCTAAAAGCGACATGTTTTTTAAATATGGCGATAAATTTTCGCTCAACGAAAAACAAATTTTGTGGTTAGAAAATTTGGCTGAAAAAAATCAGGTTCGTCAAGTTTTTAACTGGAAATTCTTTCAATTTGCCGACTCGCGCGAAGCAGAAATTGCGGGAATTGGCGCGGGTTTAACTGGCTCAATTTTTGTTATGTTAATTTTCTTAAGTTTGGCCTTTCCAATTGGCGTAATGTGCGCTTTTTATTTGGAAGAATTTGCGCCAAAAAATCGCGCCACCGACATCATCGAAATTAGCATCAACAATCTTGCGGCAATTCCGTCAATTATTTACGGATTACTTGGTTTGACGGTTTATTTGCAATTTATGAATTTGCCGCGTTCTTCAAGCTTGGTTGGTGGCGCAACGCTTTTTATGTTGGTTTTGCCAGTAATTATTATTGCCACGCGCAACACAATTCGCTCAATTCCAAACTCAATTCGCGACGCCGCCGCCGCTTTGGGCGCGTCTAAAATGCAAATTGCGCTACATCATTTATTGCCGTTATCAATTCCAGGAATTATGACTGGCACAATTTTGGCAATTTCGCGCGCCCTTGGCGAAACCGCGCCGCTTTTGATGATTGGAATGGTTGCGTTTATTGCCGATATTCCGCAAAACTTTACCGATCCAACCAGCGTTTTGCCGGTGCAAATTTATTTATGGTCTGATTCTCCGGAAATGGGTTTTGTGGAAAAAACCGCAGCGGCAATTTTGGTGCTTTTGGGATTTTTAATTTTATTAAATTTAGTGGCGATTATTTTGCGCAAAAAATTTGAAAAAAAATGGTAGAAACCAAAATTTTATCTCCAAAAAAAGTTGCTTTTATTACCACTAATTCAAGCAAATTGCCTTATTTAGAACTTGAAGCGGTTGCTGAAATTTTAGAAAAAAGCGGCGTTAAAATTGAGATAGTTTCTTATTTTGACCAAAAAATTAATTGGAAAAATTACAGCCTAATCAATCTTAATGGTTGCACCAATTATTTTCAAAATATCGAAAAATTCCGCGCTTTTTGCGCCAAAATTTCGCGCCTAAAAGTCAAAACCCACAATCCAATTTCGGTTATTTTGTGGAATTTAGAAAAAAATTATTTGCTTGATTTAGCCAAAGCTGGCTTTGACGTGGCACCAACAATTTGGGTGCAAAAAAATCAAAATATAAATTTAGAAAGCGAGGTTAAAAAACTTGGTTGGCAAAAAATTATTTTAAAACCAAGCCTTTCTGCTGGCTCGTTTAACACCGAAGTTTTTGAAATTAATCAAATTGAAAAAGCGCAAAATCATTTGCAAAAAATCACCCAACTTTCTGCGGCGATGATTCAGCAATTTTTGCCAGAAGTTGTTGAGGTTGGCGAATATTCGGCAATTTTTTTGAATAAAAAATTTAGCCACCTAGTTTTAAAAACCCCCGCCAATGGCGATTTTAGAGCCGGAATAAGGCAAGGCGCAAATGTTAAGGCTTTGAAAAAAAGCCAACATCTTGAACTAATCAATCACGCTAAAAAAGTTATTAATTATCTTAAGCAAGATTTGCTTTACGCGCGGGTCGACATGGTTAAAAGCGATAAAATCTATTTAATGGAATTAGAGCTAATCGAGCCGCTGCTTTATTCGGATTTTACCAAAAATTTTGCTAAAAAATACGCAAAAGAAATTTTAAGCCTAATTCAAGCTTAATTAAAGTTTTTTTAAGAAGATTTTTAAGATTTTTTTTTACAAAAAATCGTTCATTTTATAGGCAAAAAATTCCTTAAAAAATTAGATAATTTTTCTGCCAAAAAAGCCTCAAAAAAAAATTTAAAGATTTTTTATTTACAAATAAAAAATTGTTCCTACGTTGCGCCCTCCTTAAAAAAATTGCGTTTAAAAAATAATATGAAAGCCCAACAGCCTCAAGGCTTCAAGCCATATTAAATTTTAGGCAAAAATTAAGTGTTTTTCTTCTTTTACTTAATTTTATTCCAACACAAAGAAATGGAACTAGAGCAAAAATATGACGCAAAAGTGAACTCAAAAATTCACTACTTAAACTTCTCAAAAAACTCTCCAAAAAAAGAAAAATTCACCAAGGCGCAAAAGCAATTTTTTAGACCGCAAAAATCTGCTAAAATTTTTCCGTCAATTGAAAACCAAGTCGGTGAATTAAAACCTTCAATTCCAGTTTATTTTATCCGCCCTAATTCAATTAAGCGTGCGGCAAAATTTTTCTTGGAAAATTTCAAAACCCCAAAACTTGCCAGCGACGTTCTTTATTCGGTTAAAAGCAACCCAGATGTTGACGTGCTTCGCCATTTATTTGATTCGGGCGTTAAACATTACGACGTGGCTTCAACCGCAGAAGTAAAATTAATTAACGAGCTTTTTGGCGACTCGGTCAAAATGTATTTCATGCATCCGGTCAAATCACGCGAAGCAATTTTTGATGCTTATTTCAATCACGGAATTCGTGATTTTTCGCTGGATTCAACTGATGAACTTAAAAAAATTCTCGAAACAACCAACAACGCCAAAGACCTTGGTTTGCACGTTCGTTTGGCAATTCCAAATTCTCACGCGGCAATTGATTTGTCGGGCAAATTTGGCATTTTGCCTTCTGAATCAATTTCGCTTTTGCGCAAAGTAAGATCTGTGGCAAAACGATTGGGAATTTGCTTTCACGTTGGCTCGCAATGTATGGAACCAACAGAATACCGCAACGCAATTGGCATAACCAAAGAAGTAATCGAGCAAGCCAAAATCAAACTCGATGTTTTAGACATTGGCGGCGGCTTTCCGTCGTCTTATCCGGGAATGACTCCCGCCAATTTAAGTGCTTATTTTGACGAAATTTTTGACTCAATTTCTCAATTGCATCTCGACAAAAATTGTCGCATTTGGTGCGAACCAGGACGAGCTTTGGTGGCAGAATCTGGCTCACTTTTGGTTCGAGTTGAAGCTCGTAAAAAAAATATGCTTTATTTAAACGACGGAACTTATGGTGGGTTGTTCGACGCGGGTTTTCCGGGTTTTATTTATCCAACCAAAGCCATTCGCATTAAAGGCAAAACTAAACTTGTTTCAAACAACATTCCTTTTGGATTTTACGGCCCAACCTGCGACTCGCTTGATTCGATGAAAGGCCCGTTTTATTTGCCCGACAATATTTCGGAGGGCGATTACATCGAAATCGGTCAACTTGGCGCTTACAGCCGAAGCATTCGCACCGATTTTAACGGTTTTAACAAACATCTACAAATTGAAGTTTGCGACGAGCCTTTGGTTTCGATGTATAAAGAATCTGAAGATTTGGAAGAAGCGGTTGGATAAAATTACTCAAATTTTTTCGATAAGTCGAATTTGAATACAGGCTCTAAGTATAAATTAAAATTTTCATAAAAAAAATGGCCACTAAAAAAACGATAACCAAAAAAGAACTTCTTGCGCGCCCCGTCAAACACATCGACATCACGTCTTTTGACGCGCGCCCGATTATCGATCAAATGGATCATATGTCTTTTACATCGCGCGATTTGGCGCGGGCGACTGAAATTTTTAACATGATGTTAAAAGACAAAACCTGCTCAAATATTTTAACTTTGGCTGGCTCAACTTCTGCTGGCGGCTGCATGAAAGTTTATGCCGACATGATTAAATTTGGCATGATTGACGCCATTGTTGCAACGGGCGCATCAATTGTAGATATGGACTTTTTTGAAGCTCTTGGTTTTAAACATTATCAAGGAACGCCATTTATTGACGACCAATTTTTGCGCAAAAATTATATCGACCGAATTTACGACACTTACATTGACGAAAAAGATTTGCAAAATTGCGATAACGTAATTTTCAAAATCGCCAACTCGCTAGAAGCTCGGGCTTATTCATCGCGCGAGTTTATTTGGGAAATGGGAAAATATCTCAAAAAACACGCCAAAAAAAAGGAATCTTTAATTGAGCTTGCTTACGACCACAATGTTCCAATTTTTTGCCCAGCTTTTACCGATTCTTCCGCTGGTTTTGGTTTGGTTTTGCACCAAGTTAAAAATCCAAAAAAACATCTAACAATTGATTCAATTGCCGATTTTAGAGAATTAACCGACATCAAAATTAAAGCCGGAACTACGGGTTTGTTGATGGTTGGTGGCGGAGTTCCAAAAAACTTTGTGCAAGACACGGTGGTTTGCGCCGAAATTTTGGGCGTTGAAGCCGAAATGCATAAATATGCCATTCAAATTACCGTTGCCGATTCGCGCGACGGCGCTTGTTCTTCTTCAACCCTAAAAGAAGCTTGCTCGTGGGGCAAAGTTGATACAACTTTTGAGCAAATGGTTTTTGCCGAAGCTACTTCGGTAATTCCGCTTTTGGCTTCTGACGCTTATCACCGTGGCTTTTGGAAAAAACGCGCCAAAAGAAATTTTGCTAAAATGTTTTCTTAAGAACCCGTTTTAAAAAAAATCACTTAAGCAAAAGTTCTATTAGACATTTTTAGTTAACCATTTTTTCTGACGCAGATTTTGCCAAAAACCCAATTCGCTTAAGTTTGCGCAATCAATTCAAAACTTGCCAAATTCCAACAAACATCGAATTTAAATAAACGCACATCTTTCTAACAATATCCTTTTGAATTTTTAAAAAGCTTTGGCACGGTTTGCGCATCTTTCTTTTTTTAAAATTTCTCTTCTAAAAATGTTTGAACAAAAATCAGCCCTGAACCTTTTGATGCCTTACTTAATCGCAATTTTATTGGTGATTGCAAATGTATCCAACATCAGAATTGCTGGACTTTCAAATGTTGTTCCGCCTTTTGATTTGATGGCGGTTTTTTACTTTGCGGCATTTAAGAATGTTTTTGTAATTTGGTTTGTTTTTTTGCTTGGAATTTGGAACGATTCTTTGAATGGCAATCCTTTGGGCGCAACGTCTTTATGTTATATTCTATTGGTAAAATTCTTTTCCTTAGTTAACGGAAAAATGCTAATCAAAGAAAATTTTATTCAAGTTTGGCAACAATTTATTATTTTTTGCTTTTTATTCTTATTGTTAAAATGGCTGATTTTATCAGCTTTTGATGGCACGCTTCATTCTTTGTTAAATCCTTTTTTGCAGCTTATTTTGTCTTCATTGTTTTACGTTTTGGTGCATAAATTTTTTGACTATATCAGCAATAAATTCGGAGACTCAAACTAGTGCTGCGTGATATTCGAAAAAACAAAATCTTCAATCGCAGAGCTTTAATTCTTGGTGCGGCTCAATCAACTTTGGCAAGCGCTTTGGTGCTTCGTCTTAGTTATTTGCAGCTTTGGAAGCACGAACAATATTCAATTCAATCAGATAGTAATCGCATTAAACCAATAATTAATCCGGCTCCGCGCGGCACGATTGTTGATCGAACTGGCTTTGCGCTTACTAATAACGAAAGCAATTATCGCTTGCTGCTTTATCTGGAAAGAAAAAAAAACATCGAAGAATTGGTTGAAAAGCTGGCAAAAATTCTCGATCTAAACGAAGAGCAAAAAAACTTATTCTTAGTCAAAATAAAAAACGCCCGCCGCAAAAGTATTGTTTCGCTGATGGACAATTTAGGCTGGGACGATTTGGCACGAGTTGAAACTAATTCGCACTTGCTTCCTGGAATTTCAATTGAAAGCGGCATTATTCGCCGTTATCCTTATCCGTCTGAAACCGCGCATTTCTTGGGTTATGTTTCGCTTCCTTCTGAAAAAGAAATTGACGAAAACGAGCAAAATCTTTTTATGCATCCCGATTTTCGGATGGGAAAATTTGGGTTAGAAAAATCTTTTGACGAAGCTTTGCGCGGAAAATATGGCGTGAAATATGTTGAGGTAAATGTTCACGAAATTCCGCTTCGCACACTTTCGTTGAAGCAATCGGTTGAAGGTTCGAAGCTAAATTTAACCATTGATTTTTCTTTGCAAAAATTTGTAACCGAAAGAATCAAAAACGACGTAGCTTCAATTGTGGTGATGGACGTTAAAAGCGGTGAAATTTTATCATACGCTTCTAGCCCAACTTTTGATCCAAATAATTTTGTTGAAGGCGTTTCTCGCGAATATTGGCAGCAACTCAATAACGATCCGCGCAAACCACTAAAC
>CANEUK010000040.1 GCA_947441695.1 Rickettsiales bacterium | reverse complement strand
TTGTTGGTCTTTCTTCGCCATCAAGCGTTTTGGATGGCGCCTCAAACATAACTGGAACTTGCGCAGCAACAGGTTACGTAGGAACCCTAACTTTAAGTTGCCCCGCTGGAACTGGAAAAATTTCGGCTTCGAGTTCTTGCGGGTGTGATGAGTCAGCTGGATATTCTCCATCCGGCAAGCTTTGCGTTTTAAGTTGCCCTTATTCAATAACAGGAGCATTACCACCAACTGGAACCGTAAATTCGGCAAGCGGAAAATTGCGTTGCGATACGACGAATCATTATTCAAGCACTAATTATTCTTTCGCTTGCTTAGGCGGAAACCAAATTACTGGAAAATGCGCTTGCGCAACTGGATATGTTTATTCTGACGGAAATTGTAATTCTTGCGACACAGTCAACAATTATATTTCTGACGGCAACGGAAATTGCGTTCTTGGATGTGCAATTCCGGCGGGAAGTGGAACTAGCGTAGCAAGTGTTATGGTTGGGGATTCTTCGGTGAGTTGCGATATTACCCAATATTCTGGAGATTTAACTTATACTTGCGCGACCAACGGAATTCTTACAGTTAAAACTCCTTGTACGATAATTCCTTGCGCAGTTGAAACAATTCCAGACGCGTCAAAAAACGACTCTGGTTCAATAACTCACGCACCAACAACATCAGAAAATATCGAAAATTCAGTTAACGTTGGAGATGGTAAAAATTATAATGGTGGCGCAGGACTAGGAAATAATGGCGATGACTCTGAAGATTCAATTTTTAGACCAATAACTGACTTTGACGGCACCGATTATAGTAATAACTTCAATCTTATTCTGGGAAATGGCGGAAAAAATTTTGGCAATAAAATAAGTTCCACAATTGAAGACGAACAAAACTTTCTGCCAATCAACTTTTCTGATTACTATAATAATTCTGGCGATTCAATTAATGGCACTTCTCAATATGAAGAAATATTATTTACACCAGAGGGAAATTCATTCATGGAAAATTTTCTGCCAATAAACCTACTCAATTATAATGATGCTGGTGATGGTGTTAATAAGGTTAATCGATATGAAGAGCCAACATCTTTAGAACAAGAATAGCCTAAGAAAATTGACCCAAATTTAAACGAGGTTTGAATTAGATATTTTTATTTCTAAAGCTCTAATTTTCAGTTGTGTAATTTGGCGATTCCGAGGTAATTGAGATTGAATGTGGATGGCTTTCGCGCAATCCTGAATTGGTAATTTTTACAAAAGTGCAATTTTTGCGCATCTCGTCAATTGTAGCACTACCAGTATATCCCATAGCCGATTTTAGGCCTCCAACCAATTGATGAATAACATCTGAAACCGCGCCTTTGTAGGCAACACGACCTTCAACGCCTTCTGGAACTAATTTTAATTTATCTAAAACATCTTGTTGAAAATAACGATCGGCCGAACCGCGAGCCATTGCTCCAAGAGATCCCATGCCGCGATAAACTTTGTAAGAACGACCTTTAAATAACACAATTTCACCCGGACTTTCTTCAGTGCCAGCCAACAAACCTCCGAGCATCACGCAATTAGCCCCAGCAGCAATTGCTTTTGCTAGGTCACCCGAAAAACGAATTCCACCATCAGAAATAACTGGAATTTTTAGTTTTTGACAAAATTCAACCACATCCAAAACAGCTGAAAGTTGTGGCACGCCAACGCCCGCAACAACACGAGTTGTGCAAATTGAACCTGGTCCAATACCAACTTTTACGCCATCGGCACCTGCTTCGATCAAAGCTTTTGCCGCTTCAGAAGTGGCAATATTGCCAGCTATAAATTGCTGTTTTGGGTAAGTTTTTTTTAGTTCGCGCAAGGTTTCAATCACGCCAGCAGAATGTCCGTGAGCTGTATCAATTACTACAATGTCAACTCCAGATTCAATCAAACTTTCAGCGCGTTTAATTCCATCGCGACCAACCCCAGTTGCTGCCGCAACTAACAAACGACCTTCTTCATCTTTAGAGGCGTGCGGAAATTGTTTGGTTTTTTCTAAATCTTTTCCAGTCATCAATCCAATGCAGTTGCCGCTTGAATCGGTTATGATAATGCGCTCAATTTTATTTTTGTGCAACAAAGCTTTGGCATCAGATTTGCTAATATTTGATTTGGCAGTAATCAAATTTTCTTTGGTCATCAAATCTTGAATCTGCTGTTTTTTATCAGTGGCAAAGCGCACATCGCGATTGGTCAAAATACCAATTAATTTTTTTCCACCTTTTTTAACAACCGGAATACCTGAAATTCCGTAGTTTTTCATTAACATTAAAGCGTCACCCAAAGTCTCGTCTGGCGTTATCATTACTGGATTAACCACCATACCTGATTCAAATTTTTTGACGCGACGAACTTCGTCAGATTGTTCTTTAATCGACAAATTTTTGTGAATGCAGCCCAAACCGCCGCATTGCGCCATAGCAATTGCCAAACGACTTTCGGTTACAGTGTCCATGGCGGAGGAAATAATTGGAATATTCAGTGAAATTTGTTTGGTAATTTTGGTTTTGGTGTTAGTTTCGGCGGGCAAAACGTTAGAAAATGCTGGCTTTAAAAGCACATCATCAAAAGTTAAGGATGGAGAAATTTCTTCGATAGTTTTGCGATTTTTTATCATGATTCTTGAACTAAGAAATTGAAAAATAAAATTTTATTAAAAGATAAGACGAGGTTTTTTTAAAAAAACCAAATTTATTGTTGATGCTTTTAAATTTAACCCAAAAAAAGTCTTAAAAACATGACTTCTAATATTGAAAAACTTTGCCAAGAAAAAGACATTCGTCTAACTGAAAATCGACGTATTGTGGCGCGCGTAATTTCTGATAGCGTAGACCATCCCGACGTTGAAGAAGTGTTAAAACGTGCATCAAAAATTAATCCAAAAATTGGTATTGCCACGGTTTATCGCGCCGTAAAAATGTTTGAAGAACTTGGCGTTATTGCCAAACACGACTTTGGAAGCAAGGGTCGCGCTAGATACGAAAAGCTTGAGGGCGAAGAACATCACGATCATTTGGTTGATATTACAACTGACGAAGTTCACGAATTTTTTAGCGAAGAGCTTGAAAAGTTAAAAAATAAAATTGCTATCGATAAAGGTTTTGAGCTTGTTGGACATAAACTCGAACTTTATTGTCGACCGTTAAAAAAATAACTTTTTTAAAGATAAAAAAATCTAAAAAAATTAATTAACTAACAAGTTTTTAGCGTTTTCCAAGCGTCATCATTTTGTTATTATAAATGCAAATCAGGCTTTCGGCTAAGCGCAAAGTGAACTGTTTAGAAATTGACTGAACAGTTACGTAGCCGTCTCTAATTGCATAATTTAAAGGAAGTTCGCTTCCATTTTCATCTACCGAATTAATCGAGGGAATAACCAAATTATCATTGGCAAATTGAAAGTAGGTTTCGTTGCCATCGTCATAAACCTTGATTGGAACTATATTGTCAGACTTTCCAGCCAAACTATAATCAAAATTTAGTTGAGCCTTGTCAGGATTTCTCTGAATTATTTCGGGAATATCTTTGCCAATATTTGCTCCAGGAATTGGAGTTTTAACGATTATTTTTTGTTGAGTTGGTTGAACTGGTTGAACTTGTATTGGCATGGGTAAAGGTGGTTTTGGAGCTGCAATATTTGGAGTAGCTAGTTGCGGCGGAATTGGCAATGGCTGATTAACTTGCGGATAAAAAAACCTTACCGTGTAGACCAAATCTTCATCGGCTTTTCCGTTAAATTCGTCAGATCTTATATCAAAATGATAAGTTCTTTTGTTGGTGATAATAGTCATGTTGGTATGAGCCGCAATTTCAAGCGGACGAACAAATAATCTTTTTCCAGCTGGCGTTAAACGCCAAGCAAAAGCTTCTCCAATTGAAATCATTTCAATTTCTTCATCTTCAGAAAATTCAATAAAAGATTGGTAATTGTAGTAAAATTTTAGCTCGTAAACTTCGTTTGGATTGTAAACCAAGGTTCTAATGCGAGAATCAGTTGTGATTGGGGTTTGACAGAAAGCTGTGTTAAAAAAAAGCAAGGTAAAAAAAAGCGAAGCGGTAAAGAACTTTACCAAAAAGCCAATCGGAACTCTTAATATGATTTTAAAAAAATCTGTTGGCTTCATTATTTTTGCACTAAAAACCAAAATTAATAATTAAATACTTCGTCGGCAACCATGTATTTGTTGACCTGAAACCCTAACGGATTAATAAGTCTTTCTTCCATAGTAAGATTAATTTGCGGAGAAAAATAAAACCCAAAGGTGATAACTTGATCTCTGGTTTTTGAGCCAGAATCATCTTTTTGCCCCGAGATTTGTTGAACAATGCGAATTTGGGCATTGTAGCTGTCGGTAAATTGAATTGATTTGATCCTTACGTCAATTTTTGCTTCAGCTCCTAGTTCTCTGGCATTAATTCGATTACGAAAATCTGAATAAATACTCGGAACAGAAAATAATCTTACTTTATCAAGATCTGATTTGTAGTTTTTTGGATCGTAGCCACTAGCAGCGTGAATGAATTGGTTAATAAAATAATTACGAATTACTTGGTCGCCCGTAAAATTTTGCGCAGTAAGTTGATCAACCACAGTAGCAATGCCAGTCTTTTGTTCGACCTCAATTACGTAGGGTTCGAGCGACTTAGAAGACATAACATTTTTTACAAAAATTACCGCAACTGCTACCGAAAACATCGAAACCAAAGTAAATAGCAAAAGAATATTTCTTTGCACAACAACAATTTGGTAACGATTTGAATACCAGCTTTTGATCTTTAATTTTGATTTTTTACTTTGTTTTTCTGATTCTAACATGATGAAAATAAAAGCTCTAAATGGGAGGCGAGTAGGTATAATCTAAATTGTTTTAACTAATTTTCTCGAAAGTAAGGAAGCTTGATTAATAATTCAAGCCGTCTTAATTCGCGATCGCTTTCATTACCTTTCTTCAAAAAAATTCAAAATGCCATTCATTGAAAAAGAAAAAATTCCTCTTTCGCAAAAACTAGAACAACTAAATTGGTTGCTAATTTCGCTAATTATAATTTTAGCTTTCATTGGTTTTTTAATGCTTTACTCGGCTGGCGGAGGAAGTTTTAAGCCTTGGCTAATAAGGCAACTTGGATTCTTTTTGATTTTTTTTCCATTGATGATTTTTATCGCAATCACCGATATTAGATTTTGGTTCAAAACTTCTTATTTTTTTTACGCCATCGCGCTTGCTTTGGTTGCTATTGTTGACGTTATGGGACATAACGCCATGGGCGCTACCAGATGGTTTCGCTTGGGTCCAATTACTATTCAGCCATCAGAAATAATGAAAGTTTGCACGGTTTTTGCTTTGGCGCGCTACTTCTACAATATTGAAGCTGAAAATATTGGTCGAGCTAGGTTTGTTATTGTTCCGCTTTTAATGATAAGCGTTCCAGCCTGCTTTATTTTTTATCAGCCCGATTTAGGAACTGGCGCAATTTTGTCGATGGTTGGGGTTTCGGTTCTATTTTTGGCTGGCGTAAAAATATGGAAATTTGTTTCGGTTGGAGTTGCCGGATTATTGGCAATTCCTTTTGCTTGGAACTTTTTACTTTACGATTATCAAAAACAACGCGTTTTAACTTTTTTAAATCCTAATAACGATCCTTTGGGAAGCGGCTACAACATCATTCAATCTAAAATTGCCATTGGTTCAGGCGGCTTACTTGGAAAAGGATATTTAAACGGCACGCAAGGTCAGTTGAATTTTTTGCCCGAAAAACAAACCGATTTCATTTTTACAATGTTGTCAGAAGAACTTGGATTTATCGGAAGCTTTTTCACCATCGCTGTTTATTGCTCAATTATTTTTATTGGAATTTCTATCGCTATGAAAACCAAGCACCAATATGGACGATTATTGGTAATGGGCATAATCAACATCTTTTTTATTCATATGTTTATTAACATGGGAATGGGAATGGGATTAATTCCGGTGGTTGGAGCGCCTTTGCCTTTTGTTTCTTATGGCGGCACAATTATGGCTTCGATGATGATTGGATTTGGCTTGGTTCTAAATGTCGATCTGCACAAAAATTCAGATTTAAAGTTAAATTAAATTCAATTATTCCGTCGCACTTTCATCGTTTTCGTCATATTCTTCTAGCAACTTAACTTCATCAAATTTTTTGCCCTCAATTCCAAGTTCAGCAATATTTTTAATCGCTAAATAAACGCCGCGATTCAAATTTTTTGTCATTTTGCTATGGGTTTGAAGAGCTTTATTTATTGATTTTCCAAGCTCTTTTGAATCTTTAAAAATTGTTGCCACATTGTCTAAAAGTTTGCGTATTTCAATTTTTAAATCTTCAACGTTTTTTTCTTGCTTAATTCGATCAATCACAAAACGAGCTTGCGACAAAAAATTTATTAAACCAATTGGCGAAGCAATAATCACGCCACCTTCAAAAGATTTTTGCTCAAAATCACCATCAATTTGACGCAAAATTTCGAGCATTTTTTCAGTCTGCAAAAACATCACAATCGTAATTTTATAATCGACGGCATTTTTGCTGCGCAATTCTTCAAACAAAAATTTGGCATAATCTTTGCGCTTCAGGCTTTCAACGTGCCTTTTGAAAGCATCTTTTATTTTGGCTAGAATAATTTTTTCTTGCGCCGCATCAGAGTTTTTTCGAGCAATTTCTAAGTCCAAAAAGTGCGGCGAAGACTTACTATCAATGACAATAATTTGGTTGTTAGGAAAAAATAAAATTACGTCGGGTCTTTTTGCCTCTTGGTTAGAATCGTTAGAAATTCCTAAAAAATGCGATTGCAAAACATAATCGCCAACCGAGTTCAAATCGGCTTTTTCTTTAAGACCCGAGTTTTTTAAAATATTTTCCAAAGTAATTTCAGCAGTTCTTCCGGCGGCTCCGGGGTTTAACAAAGCTTGATTAGTTAAATTAATTGCCTCGGAAGATTTTTTTACATCATCGCTCAAAGAAACCATTTTTGCGTTGACGTTTTCAAAGCTTTTAAACAAGTTTTCGGTAATTTTTTTTAAGCTTTCTTGTTGGCTTAAACTGACTTGATTTTGTTGCTCATTATTTCTTTTTAGCAATTCGTTTGAAAGCTGCAAAAGAACGGTTTCTTTGTCTTTGTTCCAGTCTTGTCGATGCTTTTCAAAGATTTGCTGTTCTTGTTTTAGCAACTCATTTTGTTTTTCAAAATCAAGATTGGCGGTTTGCAAAAAATCAATTTTTTCTTGCGATTTTTTTTGTTCGTCACGCAAGAAATCTGCTTCACTTTTGGCGCGCTCAAACTGGATTCTTAGTTTGGCTAAAAAATAAAAAAATGCGCTGGCTAAAAAGCCAACAAAGATTGTAAAAACCAAGGCTATTGCCATTGTAATTTGTAATTTGGTTACTAAGTTTCGCTGCCTATTTCTTAAGGCTGTAAATTAAACGCTTCAAAAATCTCAATTGCAAACATGACCAAACAGCAAATTCAACCTAAAGATTTCGAGAAAAACTCTCAAGAAGATCGGGCGCATATTTTTCGTGCTTTGCCTTTAAGAGACATTGTAATTTTTCCACAAATGACCACCACGGTTTTAGTTGGTCGACAAAAGTCAATCAGCGGAATCGAAGAATCTAAAAAAAACGATTTGCCAATTTTTGTAGTCACTCAAACCAATCCCGATGTTGATGATTTTGATCAAAAAAATATTTATACTACAGGAACTTTATGCAAAGTAATTGAGTCAATCAGAACCCCAGATGGAACTCTAAAAGTAATCTTGCAAGGTTTGCTAAGAGCAAACTTAAAAAACATTATTTTAACCGAAAAATTATTTACTTGCGAAGTTGAAATGATTGTCGAGGAAAAATTTTCTGTTGATAACAAAGAGCTTCTTGGTTTGATTAAGGCTTGCGTAGAAAACTTCACTAAATATGGCCAATATAACAAACGTATTACCCCAGAAATTTTGGCAGCCTTGTCAAAAGTGCGCTCGCCACATGAAATAGTTTATTCGGTTGCAACTTATGTTAATGGTTCGGTTGCTAACAAGCAAAAAATTTTAGAAGAAAACGACCTTAACAAAAAACTCTACAAACTTTTAGAAATGCTCAAAAGTGAAGTTGAAATTGGGCAAGCCGAAGAACGCATCAACAAGTCAATTCAAGAAAAATTTACCAAACATCAAAAAGAAATTTACTTAAACGAACAGCTCAAAAACATCAAAAAAGAGCTGGGTCAAGACGAAGAAAACGAAGTTAAAGAAGTTAAAGAAAAACTAGCCAAACTTAAACTCTCCGACGAAGTTCGCAAAAAATGCGACAACGAATTAGCTAAGTTAGAAAAAATGAATCCTTATTCTTCTGAATCGGGCGTTGTAAGAAATTATTTAGATTGGATTACATCTTTGCCGTGGAGCGCAAAAACTAAAGCCAGCAGCAACTTGGACAGATCTTTGAAAATTTTAGACAAATATCATTTTGGCTTAGAAAAAATCAAAGAGCGAATAATTGAATTTATTGCCGTACAAATGAAAACCAAAGAATCAAAAGGTCCGATTTTGTGCTTGGTTGGCGCACCCGGAGTTGGTAAAACTTCGCTGGCTAAATCAATTGCCGAAAGCCTAAACCGCAAATATGTTAAGGTTTCTTTGGGCGGAGTTCGCGATGAATCAGAAATTCGCGGACATCGTAGAACCTATATTGGATCAATGCCGGGGCGCATTATTCAATCAATGCGCAAAGCTCAATCAGTTAATCCACTAATGTTGCTTGATGAAATTGACAAAATGGCGCATGATTTTCGCGGCGATCCTTCGGCTGCTTTATTAGAAGTTTTAGATCCCGAACAAAATTCGGCTTTTTCTGATCACTATTTAGAAATTGATTACGACCTTTCAAAAGTAATGTTTGTTGCAACCGCAAATAGCTTAAGCTCAATTCCAATTCCACTTCGCGACCGCATGGAAATTATCAAGCTTTCTGGCTATACCGAGAACGAAAAATTACAAATTGCCAAAGATCATTTACTAAAAAAACAACGCCAAGAAAACGGATTAAGCAAAAATGAATTTTCTATTAGCGACGAGGCAATTTTAACTCTAATTCGTCGCTATACTTTTGAAGCGGGAGTGCGCAACTTAAACCGCGAAATTTCTAATTTGGCGCGCAAAGCCGTCAAAGAAATTGTTACCAAAAAAACCAAAGAGCTACATATTAACCAAGAAAACCTAGGCAAATATGCTGGCGTTGAAAAACGCCGTTATGGAATCACAAAAGAGCAAGATTTGGTTGGAGTCGCAACGGGTTTGGCTTATACTGAATATGGCGGCGAT
>CANEUK010000039.1 GCA_947441695.1 Rickettsiales bacterium | reverse complement strand
ACAACTTGAATTTTGCGGCTGTAATATTCCGCCCAAAGCGCCTCGCTAAAACTTAACACAAAAGCTTTGCTGGCGGCGTAGGTTGCCATATAAGGCACTGGTTGAAATGACGAGGTTGAAGCTATATTGAGAATTTTGCCTTTTTGGCGTTGTAGCATTCCTGGTAAAAAAGCGTGCGTCATATCTACAACTGACGCCACATTTACCATAATTTCATCTTGCTCTGTTTCTGGCGAAATAGCTTCAAACAAACCGTAAGTTCCAAAGCCGGCGTTGTTTATGAGAATATCCACAAAAATTCCGCGAGAATTTACTTGGTTAAAAATATCAGCTCCGCATTTAGGCTTTGACAAATCGGCTACCAAAGTTGTCGAGCGAATCGCATTTTTCTCAATTAATTCGTTGGAAAGTTTGGTTAATTTATCTTGAGATCTTGCCACCAAAACTAAATTCACGCCTTCCGCCGCAAGTTTGCGCGCAATCGCTTCGCCAATTCCTGACGAAGCGCCAGTAATTAAAGCGGTTTGACCCTTTAAATTATTCATAATTTAGTAACCCATTTTAACTTTGATTGTTGTGACAGCATCGGGCGAAACTTTGAAAGAAGCTTCTTTAAATCTTGGTGCCGAAAAGCGAGGGCGTTCGTTATTTGATGATGCGTAGCCTTCTTGAGGAATTCCTACAAAATTTTTATCAATTTTGCCATTTTTATTCTCATCGTGAAGAACTATAGCTGCGTAAGTTCCGGGCGTTATATTTTTAAATTCACAAATGGCTTGGTTAGAATCAATTTTAACGTGTATATTTTGATAGGCTTTTGAATGATCTTCGGGATATCCTTCTTTGGAGCTAAAAAGCGAACAACTTAAATCTCCATTGGTATTTTTAATATCCGTTATTTCAATGCGAACTGCTGATTCCGTTGCCGCAGCAGCAATATTAATTTGAGCAACTAAGCAAAAAGCTAGAGAAAGCGAAAAAAGAAAAGTTTTGTTCATTATTTTATTTATTTGTTGGTTGGTTAATTAAGTTATTTTAGATCGATAAGCCGCTTGAGTATTGTCTAGTAAAGGCTCAAGCGGCTTGGTTTTTGTAGAAAATTAGATTTTTTAATTACAAATTTTTTGCATTATTGGCTAAATAATCAGCCACGCCTTTGGCATCTGCTTTCATACCTTGTTTTCCTTTGCTCCAGCCAGCTGGGCAAACTTCTCCATGTTCTTGGAAAAATTTTAGCGCATCAACCATGCGAATTGCTTCGTCGATGTTTCTACCCAAAGGCAAGTCGTTAATAACTTGGTGACGCACAACTCCTTCTTGATCAATCAAAAAAGTGCCGCGTAAAGCAACCGCTTC
Organism: Rickettsiales bacterium; assembly: GCA_947441695.1. Lineage (GTDB taxonomy): Bacteria > Pseudomonadota > Alphaproteobacteria > Rickettsiales > UBA1997 > UBA2645. The sequence goes on along the minus strand of CANEUK010000039.1, from coordinate 8,045 downwards.
GCCAACTAAAACGTCGTAATCGCGCGCGATTGACTTGGTTAAATCTGCAACCATCGGAAATTGCACTTGTCCAATTCCGCCTTGATTAATTGCGGTATTTTTCCACGCCAAATGGCTAAATTTTGAGTCAACTGAAACGCCAATTACTTCGGCGCCGCGATCTTTGAACTCTTTTAGGCGATTATCAAAAGCGATAATTTCGGATGGGCAAACAAAAGTGAAATCAAGCGGCCAAAAAAACAGAACGCCAATTTTTCCTTTTAAAAAACTGTGAAGATTAAATTTTTCGTCGATTTCGTTATTTGGCAAAACTGCTGCCGCAGTGAAATCTGGTGCTTTTTTTCCAACTAAAACTGACATGATTTTTTTAAAATTATTTTGAAACAAAAAGGTGGGAATTTGAATAAATTTTCCAAAAGACAAAGTAAGGAATCTCAAACCAAAATCAACCCAGAATTCTGAAATTTTTTACCAGAATTTTTTGCTAGATTTTTTTGTATTTTGGTTTGCTTTTGTCAGGTGCAAATTTAGATTTGCGATCCCATTTTTTGTGAAAAAAAATTCTTTAAAATCAATTATAAAAAATATGTCTCTTCTTGAATCGAAGCCTATTTACAAGCCTTTCAATTATCCTTGGGCTTATGATGCTTGGCTAAAACAACAGCAAATTCACTGGTTGCCAGAAGAAGTTCCTTTGGCTGATGATGTTCGCGATTGGAAACATAATTTAACCTCTTCGGAAAAAAATTTATTGTCGCAAATTTTTCGCTTTTTTACCCAAGCCGACATCGAAGTTAACAATTGCTACATGAAACATTATTCGCAGGTTTTTAAGCCAACCGAAGTGCAAATGATGCTTTCTGCTTTTTCAAACATAGAAACCGTTCACATTGCAGCTTATTCGCATTTGCTCGACACAATTGGAATGCCCGAAACCGAATATTCTGCCTTCATGAAATATAAAGAAATGAAGGATAAATATGACTACATGCATAAATTTGGAATTGGCACCAAAAAAGACATTGCTACTACTCTGGCGGTCTTTGGCGGATTTACCGAAGGCTTGCAACTTTTTGCTTCTTTTGCAATTTTGCTCAACTTTCAACGCTTTGGCAAAATGAAAGGAATGGGTCAAATTGTAGCTTGGTCGGTTCGCGATGAAAGTTTGCATACTAATTCGATTATCAAATTATTTCGCACTTTTGTTCAAGAAAACCCCGAAGTTTGGGACGAAGAATTAAAAGGTCGCATGTATGAAGCCTGCGCCACAATTGTGCATTTTGAAGATGCTTTTATTGATTTGGCTTTTGAAATGGGAAATGTTGAAGGTTTAACTTCGCGCGAAGTGAAACGCTATATTCGCTACATCGCCGATAGACGCTTAAGCCAATTGGGTTTAAAAGATATTTATATGATCGACGCCAACCCACTTCCTTGGCTTGACGAAATTTTAAATGGCGTTGAACACACTAATTTTTTTGAGAATCGTGTTACCGAATATAGCAAAGCTTCTACAACAGGAAGTTGGGAAGATGTTTTTCAAGAAATTGATGCCACGCGCCAAAAAATGTTAGCAGTATAAAAATGGCACCTAAAGCAATTGAAAATCTCAATTTCAATAAAAGCCAAAAATATGCTACAAATGCTTCAATTTACTTGTCGCAAAGCACTTCAAAACTAATCAAATTCAAACCAAGTTTTAATTTAATTAAACATGAAAAGCAGAATCGTAAAAGAGTTTTTAAAAATCTTTGCGGTTCTGCTTTTTTTTGAGCAAAATTCTTTAGCCGCAACAAGTCGCAATTTAATTGTTTTGGCTGAACCAAATATGGTTTTGGCAATGACAAAAATTTCGCGCCTTTATTCACAAAAATCTAACACAATTGTTTCGGTCAATTTTAGTTCTTCGACCGATTCAATTACCAACATAGATTCTGGCGAACCTTCCGATGTCTTTATTTCTGCTCATTTAGGCCTGATTGGAAGCCTTCATCAAAAAGGCTTGATAGACATTTACAACACCGCATTTATTGCAAAAGATGAGTTGGTTTTGGTTGCTCAAAAAACCAATCCAAATCTGCCCAAAGAAATGTTAAAAAAAGATATTCCCCTAGAAGAGGCTCTAAAAATTATCAACCAAAGCAAAGCAACTCTAATTCTTGATTTTGAAGGTAATTCTTCAGGAAAATTTGGCGGTGATTTTGTTCAAAGCCTTAATTTGAAAGACTTAAAACTATTTAAAAAACTGGCGGAAGATAAATCACCAATTCTTTCAATCGTTAAAAGCGACCCAACTCAATATGCAATTTTGTTGGCAAGCCAGGTTAAAAATGATTCTGATTTGATAATTTTGGCAAGAAAAAAAGGCGTAAATATTTTTTACCAAGCCTTGGTAATTGCCGGAGACAACATGGAAGTAGCGCGCGAATTTTTAAGATTTTTAAAAGCCGCTGAAGCCAAAAAAGTTTTTCAAGAAAGCGGATTTATTGAAGATTAGAGCCTGTCTTTAATAAATTTAAAGACAGGCTCTAAGCTTTTTGGCTTTGACTAAAATTAAATCGTTATTTCGCCTTTTTAGAATTTCAAATTGATAATCTTCAATTTTAAAAGCCTCTTTTTCTTCAGGAATTCTTTCTAGATGGTTAATAATAAAAGCCGCTAAGTTGTAAGCGTGATCGCCTTCTAAAATATCCCAATCTAGTTTTTTATTCAAATCGCGAATCAAGGTTTTTCCAGCAATTTTGTAAGCACCAGATTTAATTTTTATCACGTTAATTTCTGATTCGTCGCCTTGTTCTTTTATTTCGCCAACAATTTCTTCTAAAATATCTTCAAGCGTTACCAATCCCAAAAGCGAGCCATATTCATCAATTACCAAAGCAAATCTTTTTTTCTTTTTTCTGAAGGCAAAAAGTTGCGCTCGCAAACTATTGGTTGAAGGCACAAACCAAGCTTCTGAAGTTGCCGATTTTAAGTCAAATTTTGTCAAATTGCCTTTGTAAAAATGTAGAAATTTTAGCAATTTGCGCACATTCAAAATTGCCACAATGTTGTCGGTGTTGCCCTTCCACAAAGGAATGCGGGTATAGCTGATTTCTAAAGCCTGCTTAATAATTTCGTTAATTGGCAATTCGATGTTGATTGATTCAATTTCTTTTCGGTGAACCATAATTTCACTAATTTCGGTGTCAGACAAATCTAAAACTCCCTCGATTAGGTCTTTGTCATATTTAAAAATTGAACCTTCTTGATGTTTCAAATCGACGGTATCGCGAATTTCTTCAAAGTTTTTTTCGTAATAATTTTTGTGCGACTTATCAAAAAATAAATTCACAAAACTATTGACCATTTTTTGAATTAAATGGGTGAAAGGCAAAAAGATTTTTACCAAAATTTCCATTAACGGAGCCAAAAAAACCGCCATTTTATCGGGGTTTTTAAGGGCAAAAGTTTTTGGCATAATTTCGGCAAAAACTACCACTAAAATTGTCATTCCAATTGTGGCGTAAACCACGCCAGCTTCGCCAAATAACTTAATTAAAACGCTGGTTGCCAAAGCAGAAGCAACAATATTTACCACGTTGTTTCCAATCAACATGGTGCTGATTACTTTTTCACGACTTTTTAAAAGTTTTTCTAGTTTTTTGGCTCTTTTGTTTCCTTCGTTTATCATGCGATGAACTTTAGGGCGCGAAGCTGCGGTTATCGAGGTTTCAGAAGTGGCAAAAATTGCTGAAATTATCATTAAAATTATTACTAAAATCAGATAAAGAGTTGTTGCGTGATCCATATTTTATTTTGAAATCGAGTCGTAATTAAGGCGCGGATCAATGATTTTGTAGGTTAAATCGCTGATAATATTGGTTGCAAGCCCAAGTAAGGTAAAAATGTAAAGCGTGGCAAAAATTAAAGGATAATCGCGCGAAAGAACGGCTTCATAACCCAAAAGACCAAGCCCATCGAGTGAAAAAATTACTTCAACCAACATTGAACTGGTAAATAAAATTCCAATCAAAGCCGCTGGCAAACCAGCAATCACAATCATCATGGAGTTGCGAAAAACATGTTTATACAAAACCTGATTTTGGCTTAAGCCTTTGGCTTTGGCGGCTAAAACATATTGTTTATTGATTTCTTCCAAAAAAGAATTTTTGCAAAAAAATGTTAACGAAGCAAAACCGCCAATCACCATAGAAATTAACGGCAAAGTTAGGTGCCAAAAATAATCAGCAATTTTTTGCCACCAATTTAGTTCACTAAAATTTTGCGAAACCAGCCCGCGCAAAGGAAAAATGTTTAAAAAATTGCCGCCAGCAAAAAGCACAATTAGCAAAACCGCAAAAAGAAAGGCAGGAATTGCGTGTAAAAAAATTACCAAACTGCTGGTTAATAAATCAAATTTTGAGCCATCTTGAACAGCTTTTTTTATTCCAAGCGGAATTGAGATAAAATAGATTAAGAACATCGACCACAAACCCAGCGAAATTGAAACCGGCAGTTTGTCAAAAACCAAATCAATAATTTTTTTATCTTGGTAAAAACTTTCGCCAAAATCAAAAGTGATAAATTTTTTTAACATTAGCCAAAAACGCTGATTTAGAGGCAAATCAAACCCATAAAGCTTTTCAATTTTGCCAATTATTTCTTCGTCAATTCCAACCGCGCCTTGATATTTGGGGTTTGAAGAAGAAGCAAAGTTTGTTGCAAAATCTTTTGAGTTAGTTGCGTTAAGTTGCGCTACTTCGCCACCCAATTTGCTAGCACTGTTCATTTGGGCTAAAAACTTTTCCACAGGCCCGCCTGGCGCTGTTTGAATAATCATAAAATTAACCAACATGATTACAAAAAGCGTAGGAAAAATTAGAAAAACTCGTTTGAGAAAATAATTAAACATCCAAAAAATAAAAACTTGTCGCAGATGCGCTGATTTGTTTGGTGATTGGTAATTAAAGGCTATATCCAATCTGGATCGCTAGCTCCTTCTTTGGCTGGCGTCGGAAATTCAAACTCAAAACCCGTAATCACGTCAATCACAAAAAGACGCGGAATACTGCCTTGGCCATAAGGGGTTTTTTTCTTTGAATAAACCAAATAACGACCATTTGGCGACCACTTTGCGCCTTCTGCCAAATAACTGCTGGTTAGTAATTTTTCGCCCTTACCGTTTGGAGCCACCACGCCAATAAAAAACTGACCGCCTTTGGCTTTGGTAAAAGCAATTAATTTTCCATCGGGCGACCAAACTGGTTTTGAATAAGATCCGCCGCCCGAGCTTATGCGCGCAGTTGAAAGACCGTTGGCGTCCATCACATAAATTTGCTGACCTGAATCGCGATCAGAAGCAAAAGTGATAAATTTTCCATCTGGCGAATAAGACGGAGTTGTGTCAATTGCGGGGCTTTTGGTTAATCTTTTTGCAGAATTGCTGTTTATGTTAAGCTCAAAAATATCGCTATTTCCGTCAAAAATTGCTGAAAGCAAAATAGTGTTTTGATCTTTTGGATTAGTGGCCGGAGTTAAAGTTGTGCCTCTAAATCCACCAACTTTTTTGCTACGTAAATTTTTTAAATCTAGGGTAAAAATTTGCGACTTTCCTTCAAAATAACGTAGATAAAAAATCTCGTTTGGCTTCTTAGAAAAAACTGGCGTCAACACCAAATCGCGTCCGTCAGTTAAAACGCGATTATTTTCGCCATCAAAATCAATCAAATTAATTTTTTTGATGCGTTTAGTAATTGAACCAGACTCTGAAACGTAAATAATTTTTGAATTAAAATGCCCCAAAGACTCGCCGCTGATGGCTTTAAAAATTTCGTCAGAAATTATATTAGACATTTTTCGGTGATTTTCGTGCGACGAAGTATAAAATTTTCCAAATAACTGACGTTGATCCAAAACGTCCCACATTCTAATTCGAACCTCTAAATTGCCGCTTGGTTCGTAATTAAATTGACCAACTACAATTCCGCCAATTGAGGCTTTGCTATATTTTTCAAAGTTAGGAATTGCCTCAACGGTTAAATTTTCTTGTATGTAGTTTTCGTTAAGCGAAGTGGAAACTGACTTGTTGGAAACGGCAATTTCCATCTGGGAACTTGGTTTTAAAACTTCGAATAAGTCGGTGGTTTTAAGATTTTTTTTGATGCGTTCTAAAACTTCTGAAATGTCTTTTTTTAAACGCGGATCTGACGAATCAAAGCCAAAAAATAAAATTTTAGTTTTAGGAACTTCTTCATTTTTTACTGAAAATGAAACCGTTGCCAAGGCTTGATTTGCAAAGGCAAAACAACTTATGGCTAAAATTATTAAACGTAAAATTCTCATTATTTTTACAGAGTTTCAATTATGATGTTTGAATTGGTATAAACGCATAAATCGGCGGCAATTTTCATTGATTTTTTCACCACTTCTTCAGCTTCCATTCCTTCAATTGGAGCCAAAGCGCGCGCTGCCGCCAAAGCAAAATTTCCACCAGAGCCAATTCCCGTAATTCCGTCTTCTGGTTCAAGAACATCGCCATTTCCGGTTAAAACCAGCGACACATCTTTATCGATTACAATCATCATCGCTTCTAAGCGGCGCAGATATTTGTCGGTGCGCCAATCTTTCGCCAATTCAACGCAGGCGCGCATTAATTGGTTTGGATATTGTTCAAGTTTGCTTTCTAGCCTTTCAAACAAAGTGAAAGCGTCGGCGGTGGCTCCAGCAAATCCACCAATTATTGAACCATCGCCAAGTTTTCTAATTTTTTTAGCGTTCGATTTTAAAACCGTTGAACCAAGCGAAACTTGGCCATCGCCCGCAATTGCAACTTTTCCGTTTTTGCGCACCGAAAGAATCGTTGTGCCATAAAGTTGTGATGGATTTTTATGTTCTAGCATTTGTAAGTTTTGAAAAAAAATTGACGGTCAAAAAAGGGAAAAAATATTTAAATCAAACTAGATATGACAAAAAAACAAAAATCAGCAAAAAATTTTGCCATAATTTTCTTTCTTGGAATTTCTAGCGCATTGCCATTAGTTCTGATTTTATCAACCCTCAAAGCCTTGCTGCTTGATAAAGGTTTTGACTTAAAAACCATTGGTTTTTTTTCGTTAGTTAGCCTTCCATATACTTTAAAATTTTGCTTCGCGCCAATTATCGATTCGTGCAAATTGCCAATTCTTACCAAAGTTTTTGGTCAAAGAAAATCGTGGATAATTTTAACTCAAGTTGTTTTGGCAGTTTTTATTGCGGCTTTAGGCGTTGCTGGAATTGTTGGAAATATTGGCGTTATCGCAACTTTTGGAATTTTGGTGGCTTTTGCTTCGGCTTCGCAAGATATTGTAATTGACGGTTATCGAATTGAGTTAATCGAAAAAGAAAGCCAAGGATTGGCCGCCAGTTTTTACATTTATGGCTATCGAATTGGAATGTTAATTTCTGGTGCTGGAGCATTGGCTTTGGCAGAATTTTTTAGCTGGAACGTGGTTTTTTTTGCTATGTCAGTTTTGATGTTTGCCACAACTTTTATCACATTTTTTGCCGACGAAACCCGCAAAAACTTTGTTAGCAAAAATCATGATTTTATTTCTTGGTTTAAAAATTCGGTAATTGACCCATTTAAAGATTTTTCCAACCACGAACATTGGTTGATAATTTTGGCTTTTATTGTTTGTTTTAAACTAAGCGACGCCTTTGCTGGAAGCCTAAATTTGCCATTTTTGTTAGAAATTGGTTTTAGCAAAATTGAAATTGCCTCAATTGTTAAAACTTTCGGACTTTTTGCTACGCTATTTGGCGTTTTTATTGGCGGCGTTTTGGTTAAAAAAATTGGCATCAATAAATCGCTTTGGATTGCGGCAATTATGCAAGCTTTGTCAAATTTAGCCTTTTCTTATTTGGCGCAAATTGGTCCTAATCGCGAAGCGCTTTATGCGGTTATTTTTGTTGAAAATTTAAGCGGCGGAATTGGAGATGCGGTTTTTGTAGCCTATTTAAGCAGCCTTTGCACTTTGGCTTTTAGCGCAACTCAATATGCTTTGTTGGTTTCTTGCGCCACGCTT
>CANEUK010000038.1 GCA_947441695.1 Rickettsiales bacterium | reverse complement strand
TTAGCAGAAAAATTGCCAGAAGAAATCCAGTTAATTAGTAAAATATTTTGGCTAATTTTTGTCTGATAAACATCAAGAAAAATTGTTATAGCACAAACAGCCGAAGCCAATAAAAGCGCGCTAGAAAAGATTTGAGCAAACTTGTCAGAAAAATTTTTAGGCAAAACGCGCGAAAAAATTCCAGAAAGTAAAAAGCCAAAAAGTGGTAGAAAAACTGTGAGTTTTAGAAGCATTTTAATTGCGAGAAAAATTAAGAATTTTTTAAAGTTAGAGTTGAAAAACTCAGAACGTAAAATCGAAAGTCAAAAATCAAAGCAAATTCTTTTAAAAAATTGAATTTGGTTTTTTTCTACCATAATCCGGTGGAACCAATTCTAGTATCGCCACGTCCGTTTAACTTCCACACATTGCCAACGGAATGAGCTGCTGGATCATATCTTTCATCGCCCGGTAGCGTTGGGCTCATTGATGCTGATTGCAAACTTCCTAAAACTGTTTGGCGGCAAAAATAGGAAGCACCCCAAAAAATTGCGTTATAATCGTCAAAGTTTTTTTTCACTTCTTTTTTGTTATCCCAGTCGATTTTTTTGAGTTCTTTTTTGTAGCGAGCACGAATTTTTGGAATGTCAGGATTTGCCGAAACTATGTCAGAATCGCGATGCCAGCTATAAAAAGACATAAAAAATGCCCCACCAAATTGAGTTCCCAATCCAGATTCGCAACCATGGATCCAGCCCAATTTAAAACCGGGGCTGCCTTCTTTTGGCATTTTTCTAAAAACTCTATAACCCATTGGTTTATACCAATTGGGAACGCAATTGGTTAAAGAAAAAACTAAAAAAATTATTAAAAGTTTTTTGAAAATCATTTTTTTTATTGTCCAAAAATTTGACCCTTCGAGTTACCAGCCCAAATCGGATTAGCACTAAATACTCCTCCAGTTTCGCCGCCAGACCAAACCCCAAAAATTGAATTAAATCCACCTGCATTTGGATTTCCGGGAGCTTGAAGCCCATCAAACATTCCACCATAAGTGTCGTTAATGTTTCCGGCGGTCATATCAAAAGTTGTATTTCCATTGCCAAAAGGCATTAAATAACGATCGAAAGACGCTATAGGATTTGGGCCAATTAAGTTTTGAAAGCACCAAGATTGACCGCGACTATGACCAAAACGATATTCAGGATTTCCTGAAAGTTTTGTATCATAGTGATAGTCGTTTCGTGAGCGATAAAAACCATTGCCACGAGCAAAAAGGATTGTCGAACATCCGTCTTTGTAACCTTGTTGAAAAACTGGCGTTCCTTCGGGAACTTTAAAATTAGAGCCAAAAAAATATGGCTTTCCAGCCTTAGTAAACCACCTGCAAGAAGTGTTTTGTAGTGCTAACAAAATCAGAAAAAACCTAAGAGCCTTTCTAAAATTTCGCTGCGATGAGCCAAAAATTACGAATTTGTGAGCAGCGCAGCGCAGCGTATCAAATATAAGTGAGCAGCGAAGCATAGAAAATTCACAATTTGCGACCATCGCAGATAGAGATTTTAGACAGGCTTTAAACAAGTTTTTCATAGATTCTACATATAACCTTGAAAGGTTGAACCCCAAATAGAACTTTTTTGTTTTATGTGATCTGCTCGATAACAATACCAAAAAGCATTTCCCCAAGCCGATTTATAATCTTCGGAACTGGTCATTTTATATCCATCAACTGCGTTATTGCGATAAAACATTTTGTAAAAAGTGTTGCTTCCCGCCGACATTCCAACTTCGCAACCATCAGACCAACCTTGTTTAAATTCAACCGAAGCACTTTCGTCAATTTTTACTCCGTGATCGGGGCGTTCTGGCAAAATTCTGGCCAAAGATCTGCTACAAGAAAAAAGACCAAGAGAACATATTAAAATCAGAGAAAATTTACAAAAATTTTTCATTTTTTTAAAAAAAGTTATTTGCCCAAAGGCGAGTGATTCATGGAGTGCATCGCAGTAAAAGTACCAGCATGAATTGAGCAAGCAAACCAACCTTGACCCCAACCAGTTTGATAGGCTGGATCGTGTTGATAAACGCCGTTTCCAAGCGTTGGTCCAGTTCCTTCTTGGTAAGAACCAGAATTGGCGAATCCTGAGGATGCGCGAGCTGCCAAACCAGTTTTACATCCGCCATACCAACCAGCTTTATATTCTGGCGGCCCATCTGGCACCGCTAAACTCATGGTAATAGGTTGATAAAAGCCAAAATTATCGGGTATGCGGCAAGAGTTAATTCCGATAATTAAAAGCAAAAATGTAAAAGTTTTTTTCATGAAAAAATAATTTTAAGCAAGGTCCCAATCTAAAATATAAGTGCATTGTTCGTAGGCGTCCCACCAACCAGTGTTGTAATCAGAACTTTTTAGCATGCGCCTGTAATCATATTGACCTTTAATGTCGCTTAATAAGCCTTTACTTACCGCGTCCCAAGCCGAAGTGCATCCGTCACGAAATCCTTTTCCATATTCGGTGTTAGCTGGCGGAAAATTTTTAACCCCAGTTAAAGGGCGAGGTTTTGCTCCCCATTGCCAAGCTTTTGGCATTGATTCAGCAAACAAACTGCAAGAACCTAAAAGAAATAATAAACCAAATAAGAAGAATTTTTTTTTCATTTAAGTTTTTTGTAAGATTGAATTCAGTTTCAAAGTTAAAAATCAAAGAAAAATTATTTTTTAAACTTTGGAGGGTGTTTTTTTAAGAAAATTTTTTTTCAAGAACCATTTCATTAAGTTTGGTTAATTCTTCAACTTCAACCTCAAAATTATTAAGACGAATTTTTTCTTTAGAAACCACGCCAATTTTAGTTAAAGCCACGCCTTTTTTTTCAGCTTTTTTTCTAAATTCACCAGAAATTGCCAAATCAACCGCCACTAAATATCGCGATTGATCTTCGCCAAATAAAATTTCGTCATCTGATAAACTACTTATTGATTTTAAATGTGATAAATCAAGGTCGCAGCCTAATTGAAAATTGCACATTTCAAACAAAGCCACCAACAAACCGCCGTCAGAAATGTCGTGACAAGCGTTAATTGTAGAGTTTTCGATTAATTCTCGCACAAATTCAGAATTTTTTTTCTCTTCGAGTAAATCAACTTTTGGTGGGTTTTTTTTGTTCTCTATTTTGCTAATTTCGCTTTCAAATAAAGAGCAATTTAGGTGACCAAAATTTTTACCAATAACAAAAACTTCGTCTCCTAAAACCTTAAATTTGGCATCGCATCTTTTTTCAAGATCTTTCAACAAACCAACGCCGCCAATTGCGGGAGTTGGTTGAATGGCTTTTCCATCAGTTTCGTTGTAGAGCGAAACATTTCCCGACACCACTGGATAATCTAAAACTTTGCAAGCTTCGGTAATTCCTTGAATGGCGCGAACAATTTGTCCCATAATTTCGGGTTTTTGCGGATTGCCAAAATTCAAACAATTTGTAATTGCCAAAGGTTTTCCGCCAACCGCCGAGATATTGCGATAAGTTTCGGCAACCGCTTGTTTTGCGCCTTCAAAAGCATCGGCTTCAACATAGCGCGGCGTGCAATCGGTAGAAATTGCTAGTGCTTTTTTGGTTCCGTGAACCCGAACAATCGCCGCGTCACCACGTGTGTAAATTGTGTCGTTCATAACCTGTGAGTCATATTGCTCGTAAATCCACTTTTTGGAAGCCAAATTTGGAGTTTGTAGAAGAGTTTTTAGATTTTGGAAAACTTGATTAGACATGTAAAAAATTAGTTAGTTAAAAAGAAGGTTTGCATTTTCTTAAAACAACTTCAACTCGACCTTCCCAGAACTCTTGAATGACAACGTTTGGACGGCGTTTTTGTAAGATTGAAAAATCTAAATCACAAGGAAATTCATTGATATAAAAACTTTGTGAAAAATGTTCAGAAACAAGCGGAATTAAATCTGCAAAGTAAGAATCTTTGTAGGTAAAAATTATCGGCAAATTTTTATTTTTATTTTCTGAAAAAATGGGTTTGTGCCACCTTCTACAAAATTCTTTTATTGATCTTGAAATATAAGGATAATTGAAATTTTCGGGGAATTTGAAACCAAAAATTCGCGCCAGCCCAACGGCCATATCGCAATAGCCTGAAAAATCGAAATAGATTTGTAATGTATAACAAACAAGTCCCGCCCAAGCTAAAGGCGAATTTATTTCGATTAAAGGCGAAGAAAAAATTACGTCGGCAAATTCGCCAAGCGGATTGGCGATGATAATTTTTTTGCCCAAACCAATTATAAAACGGCGAATTCCATAAGTTGTGGCGAAGAAATTATGGCTGCGTTTGGTTAAATATTTTTCGATAAAATTATAACGCACAATTGGTCCGGCGATCAGCTGCGGGAAAAAAGCGATGTAAAGCGCTAGGTCAAAAATATTTTTTTGCGGGCGACATTTTCTGCGATAAATATCGATTAAATAAGAAATGGCGTGAAAGGTGAAAAACGAAATTCCAATTGGCAGGCTGATTTTTTTATTGGCAATTTGCAGCGAAAAAAACTGGTTTAAATTTTCAATTAAGAAGTTGGAATATTTGAAATAACCAAGCAGCGCGAGGTTAAAAATGACGGCAATTGTGATGAAAAAATTGCGTGATTTTTTGTGAATTAATATTCCAAAAAAATAATTCGCCGCGATGGAAAACCCTAAAAGCCACAAATAATGCATTTCGCCCCAAGCGTAGAAAAGCAGGCTGGCGATCAGCAAAATGGCGTTTCTAACATTTTTTGTCGCCAATTTTTTGGGCAATAAAAAATAGAAAAACAGCGTTAGCGGCAAAAACGCGAAGAGAAAAATATTGGAGCTAAAAACCATTTATACTAATTTTTTAAATTATTTTTTACTTGATAAACCCAACAACGCTTAAGGAATTTGCCTCAAGTTTGTCAGATCCTTGAGAGGGTGCGCAAATGCTTGAAGGAGTTTGTTTGGTCGAATTTTTTTTAGGAACCTCTTTGTTTATATTCCCATCTTTGTTTTCGGAATGTTTTTTATATTGAGGAACCGCTTCAATTATTTCTAATAATCTAAGAACCTGTTCGTTTATCTTTCCATCTGTGTTTTCGGGATGTTTTTCATATCCAGAAGTTTGTAATTTTAGATAGAGAGTTGTCATGTTGTCCGAATTGGTTTTGTAAGCCGAAGTTTCTAAAATATTTTTTAAAACCATCCAATTGCCCGAAGCTTTGCAACAAATTTCGGCAGCCGAAAGTTTGTTTGAGTTTTTTAAAAATAAAAACTCCCAATCATTGTCGCATTTTAAAGTGATCATTTTGGCAATTTCAGAGCTTTGAACGGTTTTTTTCAAACCAGATTCTTTTAAACTGGGATTTTCTGGAGAAGTTTTTTGATCTTTTTTGGCGGCACAAAAATGCAAGGCGCTATTTTTTTTAGAGTCAAAAGCTTTTACATCAATACCTTGTTCAATCAACAATTTAGCAATGTCAAAAGCTCCAATTGCGCAAGCAATATTCAAAGAATTTGCGTTATAATCGACATCTTTAAAATTAATAAATTGTTCTTTTAAAGAATGGCTTAAAATTTTTTCAACCGCCAAAATTTCTTTCTTTAAAACGGCTGTCAACAAAATATCTCCTAAATAATCGCGCTGAATTTCTTCTAAGTTTGGCACTTCTAAATCAATCTTAACTTCTTTTGAAAGTTTAAGATCTGAGTGAATTTCGTTTAAAAATTTATTAAAATCTAAAACTTGCCGATACTTCATTTCTTTAGATTCTACTCTTTGGATTTGCGCCTCTTTTATGGCTACTTCTAACAAAAGATCTTCTTCTGCTTTTTTGGCGGCATCTTCTTTGCCAATTTTTTTTGGTTTTTTTTGTTTAGCTAATTTTGCCTGCAATTTTTGAGAATTGCGATTTGCGACATCTTTTAATGCTTTTTCTTCAATTTTGTCAGCCTCTTTTTTATGTTTTTCTTCAGCAAACATAAGATTTGTTTCGCGATTTCTTATTTTTAACTCTTCTTGTTTGTCTGCTTCTTCTTTATCGGCTTTAAGTTTTTGTTCGCGCCAAAGATCTTGAAAATTTGGTAATTTCTCTTGTTTTACAGCTTGTTCAAAATTGTTCGAAGAGCTAATTTGTTCGTTTTTTGTTAAAATAATTTCGACCTGAGAAGATTTTGAATCTTTTGAAAATTCTTTAATTTTTTGGCTTTCTTCGATTGAAAACTTTTCATAAAGTTCAATTTTTTTGATATGTTTTTGCCAGTTTTCTTGTGCAAATTCTGCTTTGTTAAAATCTATTGATCCGCTCTCTTTAATTCTTTGATAAGAACCAAGTTCTGCCTCAAGCCATTTCCAACTTTTAGAAGTTTTAATCAAATCGCGAATTTCCTGATTTTTTGTAAGTTCAATTGCAAATTGGTTTTGGTTGTTTAGCGCAATCGCATCAACCTTTTGTTCAAGAAAAAACTTTGCTGCCTTAATTTTATTTTCACGACAAGCCAAATGTAGCGCGGTTTCGTTGGCAGAATTTTTAAAATTAGTTAATTTTTTTAATGAAATTTTATAGCCATTTTCCGTTTCTTCTTTCGACCTTTCCAAGCCCATCATCAAGGCTTTTAACAAATCTTCTTTTAGCTTTTTTTCTTGGTTGGTTGGCATTTTTTTCGTAATAAATTAAACTCTAAACCCAAGCTCGGTCATATTCTGGAGCGTTTTGCGACAAAGGTTCTGATGGAATATCAGCGTAAATTTCGTCGTTCATTTTTATCACCACGCGACCAGTATTTGTCACAATTCCAATCACCGCAAAATCAAGGCCCCATTTTTCGAAAATTTGTTTGGCAAAATCTTCGCGTTCTGGCTTGATAATCATCAACATTCTTTCTTGAGATTCCGAAAGCATGATTTCGTAAGGCGTCATTCCGGTTTCGCGCATCGGCACATTTTCTAAATTAAGCTCAATTCCGGTGCCGCCTTTGCCCGACATTTCAAAACTAGACGAAGTCAAACCCGCCGCGCCCATATCTTGAATTGAAAGAATACAATCCGATTGCATTAATTCCATGCAAGCTTCGAGCAAAAGTTTTTCCGCAAACGGATCGCCAACTTGCACCGTTGGGCGTTTATCTTCGTCGCCTTCTTTAAATTCGTCCGACGCCATAACCGCGCCATTAATTCCGTCGCGACCGGTTTTTGAACCAACATAAACCACACTTGCGCCAATTTGCGAAGCGGCGGAATAGAAAATTTTGTCAGAATCGGCCAAACCAACCGTCATCGCATTTACGATAATATTGCCATTGTAGCTTTTATCAAAAGTAACTTCGCCGCCAACCGTTGGCACGCCAACGCAATTTCCATAACCGCCAATTCCCGAAACCGCGCCGTTGACCAATTGCTTGGTTTTTGGATGATTAATATCGCCAAAACGCAGCGCGTTTAAATTGGCAATTGGGCGCGCGCCCATGGTAAAAACGTCGCGTAAAATTCCACCAACGCCCGTTGCCGCACCTTGATAAGGCTCGATGAAAGACGGATGATTATGACTTTCCATTTTAAAAACCACCGCTTGCCCATCACCAATATCAATTACGCCCGCATTTTCTCCCGGCCCGCAAATCACCCACGGCGCGGTTGTGTGCATGGTTTTCAGCCATTTTTTGGTTGATTTGTAAGAACAATGTTCCGACCACATTGCCGAAAAAATTCCCAGCTCCGTAATTGTCGGCACGCGCCCCAAAATTTCCAAAACTTTGGCATATTCGCCTTCGGTTAAATTATGGTCTTTAACAAGTTGCTTAGTAATTTCGATTTGTTTCATAAGATTTTTTTTGATTAGTTTTTTTGAATTGGTCGCGAATTTTGCTAGTTTGTTAGTTTTTATCAAAATTTATGACTAATTTTTTTTAATTATTTGGGCAATTTGAGTTACGGTTTTTAAGATTTGTTTCGGAGTCATTTGATTTTTGGCTTTGATTTCTGTGGTTCCAATTCTTTGCAAATAATGGGCAATAAATTTGAAGTGAGGATTTTTTATTTCTCTAATTTTTTCTTCAAAAGCTTCTTCACCATTCATTGTTTCAACAAAAAATTCGGTAGTTTTTTTGTCAATAGTTTCTGCAATTGCTAAAATTTGCGAAATATCGCGCTGCTGATCAAAAATTCTTTTAATCATATCAATCAATTTTGAGAGCAAAATTATTACTCCAGATATTGACCCCAAAATTAAAAGAGAGGAAGGAATTTTTAGCAAAAATAAACCAAAAGGATTTAGCCCTAAACCAGCAAAAGTTGCATATTTGTCAATCACGTCCGCCGCGCTACAGATTCCAAATCCCGCAACAGCAAGAAAAATAAGAAGGCAACCAATAATGAACCAAACCAAGTATCCAGCCTGTTTTTTGTTCTCCTTTTTAATTTCTGCTAAATTTTGCGCTACGCTTTGATCGTTTTTGAGTTCTTCGATATTTTTTTGTAAATGTTTTTTTAGCTTTATAAGTCCTTCGTCAAAAGTTCCATCAACTAGTTCTCCGCCGCCATTGATTTCAATCTCAAGTTTGCTTTGTTCGCTTATTAATGATTCAATATCAGTCTTTAAGACAGTTTTTTCTTCAGATAATTCGCTAATTTCTTTTGTTAAATTAGTGAATTTGACATCAAGCCCTTCAAAGGCTTCTCCTTCAAATTCTCCGCCGTTTATTTGTTTCTCAAGTTTAGTTTTTTTACCTTCCAGATTCTTGATTGCCTGATTTAATTCTTCTTCTTTAGAATTTTTTAATTTTAGAGTTTCATCTGATGTTTTATTTTTTTCGCTCAAGCTTTCTGCCACTTCTTCAAGATTCTCAATTGAAGTTTTAAGATCTGTGTTTTTTGCTATTAAATTAGCGTTTTCTTCTTCTAAAACTTTTATTTCAGAATTAATTTTTTCTAAATTTGAAATAACCTCTTTTTTCTCCCGCTCTAAATCTGGCAATTCCTTAAAAAGACCAACTTTGTCAAAATAATTTGAACCTGGATTTTTACGAATTTCTTCAAAATTTTTTTTAAAATTCTCATTATTCCAATTGCTATCAATCGCATTGTAAGCTGATTTTTTTGTTAGTCTTTCCGACTGTTGATCGTTCATGTTTTTCTAATTTATTTTTTTAAATCAAACTCGACTTTTATCGAATTTGGGTTTGTCTTGAATTGCCGATTGAGATAGTAAAACGATGCATCTGCAATAGATTTTTTTGATTGGTTTTTTTGAATTGGTCGCGAATTTTGCTAGTTCATTAATTTTTATCCAAAAAGCCAAGCAAAACATCGATTGTAGCGGTAATTTTAATTCGGTTAGTTGGAACAATAACGTAACGCCAAGGTTTGGCAATTTCAAATTTGCCAATATTTTGGCTTATTAATTCACAAAATTTTTCTGCCGTTTGTTTTTTTGCCAAAACATTTAAATCGCGC
>CANEUK010000037.1 GCA_947441695.1 Rickettsiales bacterium | reverse complement strand
TTGTCTTTTTGGTAAAAATTTGTTCAGAAAATGACGCTGTATCACTTGATACAGCTTACATTTTCAGTCGCAATTTTTCCTCAAAAATACTTCGTTATCACTATCAAGAGATAGATGTTTTGGTATAGTCGAACTTGATTAGGTACAAATATTAAAATTCATTTTTTACGAAAAATTTCTGCCAAATCTTCTTCTAAATCTTTAAATTGGGTTCTTTTAAAGTTGTCCAATACTTCAGAAATTAATCCAAAATTTAGATTGCCAATTGCCGGAATTCCGTCGTTGCCAATGATTTTTGAACTACGAATCCACACCAATTCATCAACCAAATTTTCTTTTAAGAATTGAGTTGCTACGAAGCTTCCGCCTTCAATTAAAACTGAATTTACGCCTTTTAAGCAAAGTTTTTGTAGCGCATCAACCAAGTCAACTTTTCCACTTTTTTCTTGGCAAAAAATTATTTCGGCGGGAAAGTTTTTTGTAATTTGTTTTTTGCTGCTGGTTAAAATTATTGTAGGAATTTCTGCGGTATTTTGAAAAATATTTAGCCCTAAATCAAAATCTAACTCATTAGAAATAATCACTCTTTTTGGTGAAAATTTTTCCAAGCCAGATATTCTACAATCAAGCCTCGGATTGTCTTTTTTTGCGGTGGTTGCTCCCACTAAAATTGCATCATTAATTGAGCGTAAATAGTGTGAAAAAAAGCGCGCTTTTTGATGCGTAATCCATTTGCTATCAAAATTTTTAGTAGCAATTTTTCCATCCAAACTAGTTGCAAGTTTTAGCGTAACAAATGGCAATCCAAAATTGCGAACTTTAAAAAAGGCGCGATTGATTTCTTGGGCTTCTTTTTGACAAACTCCCAGAACCACTTCAATTGAGGCTTGACGCAATTTTTCAATTGATTTTCCGTTAACTCGCTTATCGGGATCTGGCGTGGCAATTACTACTTTTTTAAATTTATATTTTATGATTTCGTCAACACACGGAGAGGTTTGACCAAAGTGCGCGCAGGGTTCAAGAGTGATATAAATTTCGGCGTCAAATAAATCTTCTTTGTTAAAAATTTTTTCGATGGCAATTTTTTCGGCGTGCGGGCGACCATTTTTTGCCGTGACGGCGCTTGAAATAATCTTGCCGTTTTTAACAATAACGCAGCCAACAACTGGATTTGGAGCGGTTATACCAATATTTCTTTTTGCTAAATTTAAGGCATAAGAAATAAATTTTTGATCATGGTTTTTTAACATAATTCAAAATAAATATTCTTTTTTTGAGGCAAAATTTGCCTCTTAATTTTCAATCCTTATCTATACTAAATTTAATTGAAGAAGTCGATTTTCATTTAGCTTTGGTAAATGAAGAATTTTATGGATGTTTCTTCAAATTAATTCGATGTTTTAGCACTTTTAAAAAATGCAATTAGCAAAACTATTTTACACAAAAAAAACATCACTATTTCTTGTTAGCTTTTTGATAATTTTTTTAACAATATCTTGTTCAAAAGAAGAACCTTATCTTTACGATAAAACTGGATTTGATCCAGGCGAACAGCCTAAAGTTTCTAATCAACCTAGTTCAATTAACAAAGTTGCTCCAGATTACTATTATCGACAACCAGCTTATTCAAATTATCAATATCCGCCCCAACCACAATTCTACCAACAACCTTATTACGTGCCTTTGCAACAATACCAACAACCCAATCCTTATTATTATCAACCTTATCCGCCTCAAAATTATCAGCCTCAAGTTGTTCCGGGTTCAAGATTTTATTCAAATCCTTATGCAATTCCGCCATCAACAAGATATCCAAATTACGATGCCGATCAATATTACGTTCCACCAACTCAATATAAAAACACTTCCGAAGCTATTCAGGTTTCGCAACCTTCCATAGAAAAACCCAATAATTCGAACAAATGATTCTAAGAATTTTAAAAAAAGTTACCGAATTTTTCGTTTTTTTGGCTTGTTGTTTTTGGTTTGTCGCTTGCGGCGCAATTTCTGATAAAAATAGCGCAATAAAAAATTCTGCAATTCAGAATACAAATTCTCACTATTACAACCCACAGCCCCAATATCAGCAATATTCTGCGCCAACTTATTATCAAGTGCCGCAACCTTATTATTACCAGCCACAAAATTATCAGCCAATGCCCTATCAAAATGGAACTTTGCCCAATTCAAGAGCTTATTCAAATCCTTACGATAATCCTCCAAATCAATATCCTTATTACGATTCAGATCAATATTACGTTGCGCCAAATTCATATAATGGGGTTGAAGATATTCAGCCTAAAAAATCGGCAATTTTAAATTCGCTTAACTACTAGAGCCTGTCTTTAAATTTATTTGATTCCATATCTAGTTCTATTTTGGCTTATTTTTTAATAAAATTATTCAAAATATATCCAGATATTCCTCATAATTTTATTAAAAAAGCGCTTAAAATATGCCAAAATCTGGAATCAAATAAATTTAAAGACAGGCTCTAAAAATGTATTTACAAAACTTTACAAAATTCTTTTCAAAATCCTGTTTGTGTTTAGTTTTGGCGATGCTTTTTGGTTGCAATTCATTTGAAGAAGATGCCGATAAAAGTTTGCAAATTACACCGCTTCAAAGATTTAATAATCCAAGGCAAACTTATTATCAGCAACTCTATCAACAGCCATATTATCAGCAGCCATATTACTATCGACCAAATTACCAATATCCAAATTCGCAATTTTACTCAAATCCTTACGCAATTCATCAACCGTCGCAATATCCTTATTACGATTATGACCAATATTACATTCCTCCAACCTACTATAACACAGAACCAACTTATATGGCTCCCAGTCAAAATGGAGTTTTAAACAAATCATAACCAAATAAATTTATGCCTAAAATTATCATCTACAGTAAAGAAGTTTGCCCTTATTGCGTTCGAGCCAAAGCTCTTCTACAAAAAAAAGGAGCAGCTTTTGAAGAAATAAAAATTACCGACGACAAAACCAAGCAAGAAATGATAGAAAAATCTGGTGGTCGCATGTCGGTTCCCCAAATTTTTATCAACGAAAAGCATATTGGCGGTTGCGACGATTTATATGCTCTCGACAAATCAGGCAAACTTGACGAAATCTTAAAATAATTTTCTTTTTTTGCCCCTTGTAAGAATTCAAAAAATTACTTAAGTTTGGTTCACTTACAAAAAAATTTCTTTCCCTTTTTAACCCAAAAATCAACAAACTTAAAATGACAGTTAGACCATTGCACGATCGCGTTTTAATTGAACGCGTTGAAGCCGAAAGCAAAACTGCTGGCGGCATAATTATTCCAGACAACGCCAAAGAAAAACCAGCTGAAGGTAAAATTATTTCAGTTGGCGAAGGACTTCGCGACGAAAGCGGCAAAAGAATTGCCCTAGACGTTAAAAAAGGCGACCGCGTTTTATTCGCAAAATGGGGTGGAACCGAAGTTAAAGTTGACGGAAAAGAATTAATTATTCTTAAAGAGTCAGACATTTTAGCAATTATCGAGTAAATTTTTTAAACAAAAAACGGAGTAAAAATGGCATCAAAAGAGATTCTCTTTGGAGTTGACGCACGCACAAGAATTCTTGAAGGCGTAAATATCATTGCAGATGCAGTGAAAGTAACATTAGGGCCAAAAGGTCGTAATGTGGTAATCGAAAAATCTTTCGGCGCACCACGAATCACAAAAGATGGTGTGACTGTTGCAAAAGAAATTGAACTTGCCGACAAATTTCAAAATTTGGGCGCGCAAATGATTAAAGAAGTTGCCTCTAAAACTAACGATATCGCGGGCGACGGAACCACAACTTCAACCGTTCTTGCTCAAGCAATTGTGCGCGAAGGCGTAAAATCGGTTGCAGCTGGAATTAATCCAATGGATTTAAAACGCGGTATTGACCTAGCCGTTGAAGCTTTGGTTAAAGAAATTGGCAAAATGAGCAAAAAAGTTAACGGAAAAGAAGAAATTGCCCAAGTTGCTACAATTTCTGCCAATGGCGACACCGAAATTGGAAATAAAATTGCCGATGCTGTTCAAAAAGTTGGCCCAGATAGTCCAATTACAGTTGAAGAAGCTAAAGGCCTAGAGTTCGAAGTTGACGTAGTTGAAGGAATGAATTTTGATCGCGGATATCTTTCTCCTTATTTCATCACCAATGCTGAAAAAATGACCGTAGAGATGGAAAATCCTTTCATCTTATTGTTTGAGAAAAAAATCTCTAACTTGCAACCAATGGTTCCATTGCTTGAAGCCGTTGTTCAATCATCTCGTCCACTTTTGATTATTGCCGAAGATGTTGAAGGCGAAGCTTTAGCCGCTTTGGTTGTCAACAAACTTCGCGGTGGTTTGAAAATTGCAGCGGTGAAAGCTCCGGGTTTTGGCGATAGAAGAAAGTCAATCATGGAAGACATCGCAGTTCTTTCTGGCGGTCAATTAATTTCTGAAGACTTGGGAATGAAACTTGAAGGCGTAACTATTGCTCAATTAGGACAAGCTAAAAAAATTATTATCGACAAAGAAAATACCACCATCGTTGACGGTGCTGGTAAATCAGTTGATGTAAAATCTCGTTGCGCCTCAATCAAAGCTCAAATCGAAGAAACTTCTTCAGATTATGATCGCGAAAAACTTCAAGAAAGATTAGCCAAACTTTCTGGTGGCGTTGCCATTATTAAAGTTGGCGGTGCAACCGAAGTTGCTGTTAAAGAGAAAAAAGATCGCGTTGACGATGCTTTGGCGGCAACTCGCGCAGCAATGCAAGAAGGAATTGTTGCTGGTGGCGGATCGGCTCTACTTTTCGCTGGACGCATTTTAGAAAATCTAAAAGGTGCAAATGAAGATCAAACCGTTGGTATCAACATAATTAAAAAAGTTGTACAAGCTCCAATTCGCCAAATCGCAGAAAATGCTGGTTTTGACGGAGCGGTTGTTGCCAACGAAGTACTTTCAAAAGCTCAAGCTTCTTATGGCTACGACGCCCAAAACAACGCTTATGTTGACATGTTTAAAGCTGGAATTGTTGACCCAGCAAAAGTAGTTAGAACTGCACTAGAAGACGCTTCTTCAATTGCTGGTTTGTTAATCACAACCGAAGCTGCAATCATCGAAAAAAAAGATGACAACGCTGGAAGTGGCTCAAACCCAATGGGCGGAATGGGTGGAATGGGTGGAATGGGCGGTTTCTAAAAATCACTTTTTGCAAAAGCTTTGCTTCTATATTCAAACTCAATTGAAGAAGTAGATTTTAATAAAAACCAAAAATCTATTGCGAATTCGCCAATTCACTTGGCGAGTAGCAATTAGAAATTTACCAAATTCAAGCGAAGTTTGAATTTGATTGAGCATAAACCTTAAAACAAAAAAAGACCTCGTTTTTTCAGAATTAAATATCTGCAAACGAGGTCTTTTTAATTAAAAAATTTACAATTAATCAACTTGAATTTTTTTTAAAAAAATAACTGCTTAAAAGAGCAAGTAATTAAATAAATTTAAAGACAGGCTCTAAGAAGTATAAATTTTTCATATAAAGCAATTTCTTGCTTGCGATTTGTTTTTGCGCTTCTTAGGTTGCGCGCCATTTCTTGTTCAAATTAGCACTTCTTTTTCTTAAAAAATTTCCCTACTAAAAAATGCAAAATAAAGGCAAAATCACGCAGGTAATTTCTGCGGTTGTTGATGTAGAATTTTCTGATGGCGAATTGCCAGCAATTTTTAACGCACTTGAATGTCAAAACGATGGAAAAAAATTAGTGCTCGAAGTGGCGCTTCACATCGGTGAAAAATGCGTGCGTGCAATCGCAATGGATTCAACTGATGGATTAACTCGCGGCACCGAAGTAACTGACACTGGTCGCGCAATTTCGGTTCCAGTTGGCGAAGGAACTTTGGGCAGAATTATGAATGTAATTGGCGAGCCAATTGACGAAAAAGGCCCAATTGAATCAAAAGAACTTCTCCCAATTCATGCAGCGGCTCCAGAATTATCTCAACAAGCTACCGAAACTGAAATTTTAGTTACTGGAATTAAGGTAATTGATCTTTTGGCACCTTATTCAAAAGGCGGAAAAATTGGCTTATTTGGAGGAGCCGGAGTTGGTAAAACGGTTTTGATTATGGAGCTAATTAATAACGTTGCCAAAGCTCATAGTGGCTATTCGGTTTTTGCTGGAGTTGGCGAAAGAACTCGCGAAGGCAACGACCTTTATCACGAGATGATGGATTCTGGGGTTATAGACATCAATAATCTAAAAAATTCTAAAGTTGCATTGGTTTATGGTCAAATGAATGAACCGCCCGGAGCCCGCGCTCGCGTAGCTTTAACTGGCCTAACGCAAGCAGAATATTTTCGCGATAAAGAAGGTCGCGACGTGCTTTTCTTTGTCGATAACATATTTCGTTTTACTCAAGCTGGTTCAGAAGTTTCGGCACTTTTGGGAAGAATTCCTTCGGCGGTTGGTTATCAACCAACTTTGGCAACTGAAATGGGCGCAATGCAAGAAAGAATCACCTCAACCAAAAATGGTTCAATCACCTCGGTTCAAGCAATTTATGTTCCAGCTGACGACTTAACAGACCCAGCGCCAGCAACTTCTTTTTCACACCTCGACGCTACAACAGTTTTATCGCGCCAAATCGCCGAAATCGGCATTTATCCAGCAGTTGATCCGCTCGATTCAACTTCGCGCATTCTAGATCCGCGCATTGTTGGACAAGATCATTACGATGTTGCTCGCGAAGTTCAAAAAACTCTGCAAGCATACAAATCTCTACAAGACATCATCGCAATCTTGGGAATGGACGAACTTTCGGAAGAAGACAAATTAACCGTATCTCGTGCCAGAAAAATTCAGCGATTTTTATCTCAACCTTTCCACGTTGCCGAGGTTTTCACTGGCGCGCCTGGAAAATGGGTTGCACTAAAAGACACTATTAACAGCTTCAAAGAAATATGTTTGGGAAAATATGACTACCTTCCTGAAGCAGCATTTTACATGGTTGGTGGCATTGACGAAGCAATTGCAAAAGGTGAAAAACTTTTAAAAGAAACCAAGTAATGGCAGATTTAAATCTTGAAATCATCTCTCCAAATGGCGTTGTCTTTAAAGGCAATTGCCATTTGGCAACTATTCCCTCGGTTGAAGGAGAAATGGGAATTATGAGCGGACACGAGGCTGTTGTTGTATCCCTAAAAGCGGGCGAGATTGTAACTTACGACGAAAAACAAAATATATTAAAAAAGTTTGAAGTTGTTAGCGGTTTTGCCGAGGTTAGAGAAAGTAACGGTCTTTTGGTTTTGGTTGATTAATTTGAGTTAGTTGCCCAATTGAGGCAACTCCAAAGTTAATTTTCTTTTTAGTTGGTTGCGCTTCGTTTTTTGATTATCTCGAAATCCCGTCTTTGAATCCTAGTTTGGTTTTATAAAATTTTCTCCGCTTTAAAACTGAATAACAAAATCTAGCAAACACTTAATCAAAAAATTAATTTCAATGACCACAATCTGCCGCTTTGCTCCGTCGCCCACAGGATTTTTGCATGTTGGCAATATAAGAGCTGCCATTATCAATTTTCTTTACGCCAAAAAAACTGGTGGAAAATTTTTGCTACGACTTGACGACACCGACGCCCAGCGTGTGCGCGATGAATATCGTCAAATGATTTTAACCGACATGGATTGGTTAAACTTAAGCTACGACAATCTTTTTAAAGAATCTGATCGCCTAGAAAAATATGAAGATGCAAAAAATAAACTTATTGCTTCTGGTCGCTTGTATGAATGTTTTGAAACTGCCCAAGATTTAAATTTTCAACGAAAAGGTCAAGTCGCATCTGGAATTGCTCCAATTTACAACCGCGCGGCCTTAAATTTAAACGAAGAGCAAAAAAAAGAACTTCGCGCTTCTGGCTTAAAACCTCATTATCGATTTTTACTCGAAGATAAAATCACTAGTTGGGAAGACAAAATTAAAGGCAAAATAACTTACCCGGGTCGCCATTTTTCTGATCCGGTTTTGGTGCGCGATAATAACGTTCCAACTTATACTTTTTGTTCGGTGGTTGATGATATCGATTTTGGCATCACCGACATTATTCGTGGCGAAGATCATATCACTAACACCGCAATTCAAATTCAAATTTTTGAAGCATTAAACGCAAAACCACCAAGTTTTGCTCATTTGGCTCTAATTAAAGCAAGTGAGGCAAAAATTTCAAAACGCGAAGGTGGTTTTGATGTAAAATCGCTTCGTCAAGATGGCTACGAACCAATGTCGATTGTTAATTTATTGGCGCAAATTGGCACTTCGCAATCTTTGAAAATTTATAAAAATTTTGATGATTTGGTGAATGATTTTTCTTTTGAAAAATTTTCAAAATCTGCTACTAATTACAACATTTCAGAGTTGACCACTATTAACCAAAAATTACTACAAACCCTTGATTTTTCTGATGTTAAGGCGCGTTTATCAGAAATTGGAATTGCTCAAGAAATTTCTGAAAAATTTTGGCAAGCCATCAAACTAAATATCAATTTTCTGCCCGAAATCAAAGAATGGATTGATATTTGCAACCAAGAATTTCTCTTTTCTAACAAAGAATCTGACAAAGAATTTTTATCCCAAATAGCTCAAATATTGCCCGAAGACACAAAACAAGAAAATTGCTGGAATTTATGGCTTGAAGAAATCAAGCAAAAAACTACGCGCAAAGGAAAAGATTTATTCGCGCCAATTCGTTTGGCGCTAACCGGAAAAGAACATGGTCCGGAATTAAAATTTTTGGTAAATTTTATTGAAAGAGACGAAATCTTAAAAAGAATTTTAGCTTGATTAAAACTACGTTTTATCAAAAAAAACAGCCCACTAAAAACAAATTTAAGCCAAAAAAATCTATACCAAAACTCAATTGAAGAAGTCGAATTTGATTATACCAAAAAAACTATCTTTGATAGTTTTTGGCAAAGGATTTTTAAAGAAAAATTGCGACAAAAACTATCAAAGATAGTTTTTTTGGTATGGGTGCAAAAGCTTGCTTTTTAAGGTTTTTTTAGGGGCTAAAAGAGCTTAAAATTTTTGGCTAATTTTAAAATTAGCAAAATGCGATTGATAAGTTGCCCGCTTTTCAAAATCGTAATCAAAACTCAAAGCCGTATCTTCTTCGTGATAAGCCAAAGCACCAATTCCAAGCCTTAAACTGCTGCGATCAATTTGCGAAATTTGCGAATTAAAACTGCTAGATTGTCCGCTGAAATTTGCGGTTGTGGTTGGTTTGTCATTAATAATTGAATAGCCGTAAGAAATTTTTGCAGTCGAATTAAATTTTTTAAATTCGGGAAAATTGCGCAATTTTTTGGCGTTCCAACTCAAATTTAGCCCAATTCTTGCGTCTAAAAAATTAGCCGAAACAGATTTTACATTTAAATTCAGAGAATCCGCGCCTTTTTCGTGATAACCGCCAATTTTATTGTGCAAAAAGCTCGAAGAAATTTCGGGAATAAAACTGAATCCGCGAGATAAATTTTCAACAAAACCCG
>CANEUK010000036.1 GCA_947441695.1 Rickettsiales bacterium | reverse complement strand
TGTTTTTTGGCATTATTTTGTGAATTTTTGGTAAAAAACTATTCAACAATCTCAAAACCAGCAAAGAAAAAAGCGATTTCATTTTTAGCGTTTTCTTCAGAATCAGAACCGTGAACTGAATTAGCTTCAATCGATAAAGCAAATTCTTTGCGAATAGTTCCAATTTCTGCGTTTGCAGGATTTGTTGCGCCCATAATTTCGCGGTTTTTGGCAACGGCATTTTCACCTTTTAACACTTGAACTACAACTGGACCAGAAATCATAAATTTTACTAAGTCGTTGTAAAAAGGTCGTTCGCGGTGAACGGCGTAAAATTCACCAGCAACTTTTTGCGAAAGTTGTAATCTTTTTTGCGCCACAATTTTTAGACCAGCAGATTCAAATTTTGCATTGATTAAACCAGTTAAGTTTCTTTGAGTGGCGTCGGGCTTGATGATTGAAAGAGTTGATTGAATGGTCATTTTTTTTTGAGGTAAGTTTTGTTAAAAAATAAATTAAGTTTTATCAAGGCGGCGCAAAGTGATTATCGACAAGTTTTTTGTCAAGAAAGACTTGGTTGCATTTGCAATTATCTCTACATATTTTTTTGCCATAATTTAATCGTTTTTTTCAAAAAAAATGTCACAAAATCAACTAACTCTTGACGCTCTATTTGAAGTTGTAAAAAGCAAAATTAACTCCCAAGAAAAAGGTTCTTATTCTTTTGAACTTTTTAAAAAAGGCACAGAAAAAATAACTCGCAAAATTGGCGAAGAAGCCCTGGAAGTAGTAATTGCAACCTTTATTCACCAGCAAAAAAACGAACAAAAAACTCGCGAAGAATTGGTTGGCGAGGTTTGCGATTTATTTTATCACACGCTGGTTTTGCTGGCTTCGCAGCAAATTGAATTTAGCGAAATTTTGGCAGAACTAAATAAAAGAAATCATAAAAAATGAACTCAATAACTCTTACAGATTCAGCACTGACGCGCATTATCGAAATAAAGCAAAAACCCGAAAATCAGCAAAAATTTTTGCGCATTTCAATTTTGGGTGGCGGTTGCAGCGGCTTTCAGTATGTATTTGAGTTGGATAATAAAATGATTGAAGGCGATGTTAAAATTGTTGAAAAAAATCACGAAATTTTGGCCATAACTGATGAAACTTCTTTGGAATTTTTAAATGGCGCCGAAATTGAGTTTGTTAAAGAACTTGGCGCTTCTTATTTTAAGGTGAATAACCCAAACGCCAAAGCCAATTGCGGCTGCGGCAGCTCTTTTTCTGTCTAAAATCAATGAAATCTTTTCAAGAAATAATTTTTATTCTTCAACAATTTTGGGCTTCTTGCGGATGCACCATTTTACAACCGCTCGACAACGAGGTTGGCGCTGGAACTTTGCATCCGGCAACAATTTTGCGAGCTTTGGGCAAAAAACCTTGGCAAGTTGCATATGCGCAAGCTTGTAGAAGACCAACTGACGCGCGCTATGCCCAAAATCCAAATCGCTTAAGCCACTATTATCAATTTCAGGTTTTACTCAAACCGGCACCAAAAAACATTCAGCAACTTTATTTACAAAGCCTTGATTTAATTGGCTTAAACACTTCGCAAAACGACATCAGATTTGTCGAAGATGACTGGGAAAACCCTTCGGTTGGAGCTTCGGGGCTTGGTTGGGAAGTTTGGTTTAATGGCATGGAAATTTCGCAATTTACTTACATGCAACAAGTTGGAGGAATTGAATGCGAGGTAATTTCTGGTGAAATTACTTATGGGCTTGAGCGCATCGCCATGCATATTCAAAGCGTTGATTCAATTTTTGAAATTAATTGGAATGGTTTTGAAGGTGATAAAAAAATTTCTTACGGCGATATTTTTAAGCAAAGCGAAATCGAGAATTCAGCTTTTATTTTGGAACACTCAAACATCAAAACCTTGTTTAAAAATTTTGCTGAAAATAAAAACCAATCTGAATTTTTAGCTCAAAAAAACTTACCAATTCCGGCTTACGAACAAGCTGTAAAAGCTAGCCATGTTTTGAATTTACTTGATGCCAGAGGTGCAATTTCTGCAAATGAGCGCGCTTCTTATATCAATCAAATTCGTGGTTTGGTTAAGGTTTGTTGTGAATTATATACCAAAGCTACTTAAAACTCGAATAAATTTTGCTTTGGTAATATACCTAAAATTATTGAAGAAGTCGTGTTGCGTAAAAAATAAAAAATCTATTGCAAATGCACGAATTTACTTTGTTCGTAGCAATTCAAAACAAACTCAAATTCGACGAAATTCGAATTTAGTTAAGTATATTTTAGTAAAAAATAATTAAAATTTATGAACAAATTCGAAATAATTACATTGTTTGAAAAAGTTAGCATTTTTCTCAACCAAATTCCCCATCTTGGCTTGATTTTACTGGTTGCTTTTTTGCTTTATTCTTACATGAGGCTTTCAATTTTTTCTTATTTATTTTTACTCACCATTTATTTTTTAAAATTCGACCTTGGATATTTGTTTTGGGGCTTCTACTCAATATTGGCAACGGTTTTGGCAGTTCCTTTTGTTAGAAGACGAGTAATTACCAAAAAAATCATAGATTTAATTTCTAAACTTGGTCTTTTGCCAAAGATTTCTGAAACCGAAAAAATCGCTCTTACATCAGGAAACATCTGGGTTGACGGTCAACTTTTTTCTGGTCGACCAAATTTTAAATGGATTTTTAATCAAAAATATCCGCACCTCAAAGACGAAGAAAAGTTGTTTTTAGAAAACGAAACAGAAGATTTGTGTAAAATTTGTAACGACTACGAAGTTCAACATTTACGCGACTTACCAGAAAACGTTTGGCAGTTTTTGCGAACCAAAAAATTCTTTGGCATGATTATTCCTAAAGAATTTGGTGGGCTTGGATTTTCGGCTTACGCCCATAGTTGCGTGATTGAAAAACTTGCATCTCGTTCGGTTCCGCTCGCAATTACCGCAATGGTTCCAAACTCGCTTGGACCAGCTGAATTATTGATGCATTATGGCACGCAAAGCCAACGCGATTACTATTTGCCACGTTTGGCTGATGGTCGTGAATTACCTTGTTTTGCTTTAACCGAAACCCTTGCTGGTTCCGATGCTACTTCAATTATTTCCAACGGCGTTTTATTTAAAGAAAATGGCGAAATCAAAATTCGCCTTAATTGGAGCAAACGATATATCACTTTGGGCGCTTACGCCACTCTAATTGGCGTGGCTTTTCAATTGCGCGATCCTGAAAAATTAATTTTTCCAAACGAAGATGTTGGAATTACTTGCGCTTTAATTCCGCATAATACCGTTGGTGTTCGTCAAGGACGTCGCCACGATCCACTTGCAACTCCTTTTGTTAATTCGCCACTTAATGGCGAAAATGTGGTTATTGGTTTAGACGCAGTAATTGGCGGCGAAAACGGGCTTGGAAAGGGTTGGAAAATGTTGATGGAATGTTTGGCGGCAGGACGCGGAATTTCTTTGCCATCAACTAGTTCGGGCGGTTCAAAACTTGTAGTGCGCGCAGTTACTGGCTATAGCGCAATTCGCCAACAATTTGGTTCAGCGATTGGAAAATTTGAAGGTGTTGAAGAAGTTTTGGCGAGAATCGCTTCGCGAACCTACGCAGTTGATGCTTTACGAGCTTTCACCGCTGGCGCAATTGATTCGGGCAATAAACCAGCAGTTATCACCGCAATTGCCAAATATCACGCTACCGAAATTTTCCGCCAAAATGTTAATGACGGAATGGATATTTTGGGCGGTCGCGCCATAATTCGTGGCCCGCGAAACCTTTTGGCAAACGCTTATTTTTCTACGCCAATTTCAATTACGGTCGAAGGTGCCAATTTAATGACTCGCAGCTTAATTCACTTTGGACAAGGCGCGATTATGTGCCATCCTTACGCTTACAAAGAAATTGAAGCCCTAGAAAAAAAAGACGTCAAAGCCTTTGATTACGCGTTTTTTGCTCATATCAATCATCTGATTAGCAATTTAACAAGATCGGTGATTTTGTCTTTAACCCGTGGCTATTTCATAAAGCCCTTCAAGCGCGATTTAATAACCAAATATGAAAGAAAATTATCTTGGTGTTCTGCAACATTTGCTTTGTTGGCCGACGTTGCAATGGCAAAATTTGGTGGCAATTTAAAACGTAAAGAAAAAATCAACGGTCGTTTTGGTGACGTGCTTTCTGCCATGTATTTGGGCGTGTGCGTTTTGAAAAAATTTGACGAAAATGGTCGTAAAAAAGAAGAAGAACCTTTGGTTGAACATGCCATAAAAGAGCTTCTTGGAAAGGCTCAAATTGCAATTGACGGACTTTATCAAAATTTATTTTCTCATGTTGGAAAAATTTTGCTAACGCCTTTTGCAATGTGGTCGCGCTTCAACGCTTTTGTTTGCCCGAGCAGCGACAATTTGGGAAAAGAGGTGGTAAAAAATCTGCTTAAAAACGGCGATTTGCGCAACTCTTTAACCGAAGGAATTTTTGTTTCAAAAGACAAAAACGACAATTTAGGCAGAATTGAAAACGCCTTAATTTTGCACGAAGAAACCGAGGCAATTCGTCAAAAAATCAAAAACGCCATCAAAGATCAAACCTTGCCGCGCAAGCGTCTAGAAGATTTGTTAAATTTAGCTCAAGAAAAATCTATAATTAGTTTAAACGAGTTGCATTTGCTACAAGACGCCCAAACCGCAGTTTTAGACGCCATGCAAGTTGATGAATACAGCCTTGAAGATTACAAAAAGATTTAAGAACCTGTCCTATACCAAAACATAAATCTCTTGATGGCGCTAACTTCGTCTTTTTGGTAAAAAATTTACTCAGAAAATGACGCCGTATCACTTGATACCGCTTATATTTTCAGTCGCAATTTTTCCTCAAAAATACTTCGTTATCACTATCAAGAAATCTATGTTTTGGTATAAAACTTTTTTAACCTCATATTTTACCCTATTTTTGCTAAAAATATGCTAAAATTTTGAATCAAAAAAGACTTAAGAAAGGCTCTAAAAAATTAAAAATCCCTCGAAAAATCTTAGTTTTTTTAAACAAATTTTTTAACTAACAGAATAATTCTTAGCGCGCCGAATTTACTAAAAACTTTCACCAAAAAGGATAATTTATGACCGAAGAATTAAATAGCCCAGAAACTGAAAAAATAACTTTTGAAGAAGCCGAATTTACCGCCGCCCACGTTGCCAATTATTTTTTGTGGCGCGCTTGGGAAGAAGACATGGAAATTACACCGATGAAGCTTCTAAAGCTTGTATACATTGCTTACGGATGGAATTTGGTAATTAACAGGCAAAAGCTTTTTAATGAAACAATAAAAGCTTGGGAACATGGGCCGGTGGTTCCAAGCTTGTATCATGAGTACAAAAATTATGGAAAAAATCCAATTCCCAAAGGTAATTATGATTCGGAATATGAATATGATGAACTAAGTGGCGAACTTAAACTCAACGATATACCGATAATAGAGGATAAAAAAATTACCAAAGTTTTATCCTCTGTTTGGAAAAACTACGGTCAAAGAGATGGTATATATTTAAGCAAAATAACTCATTCTCCTTCAAGCCCTTGGAGTCAGGTTTATGTAAAAGGCAAAAACAATATATTGCGCGATAATGATATAGTTAATCGATCTCTCGAAGGAATAAGATCTCTTATTGAAAAGGCCAATAGTTAAAAAGATATGAAAGACAGTTTTTTAAGCTCCGAAGAACAAGAACTTATTTTAGATGAACCAGAAGCTAGCAACAAACAACCAAATAAAAAATCAGCAACTAAGGGCAAGAATTACTGGGATGGACTTGATAAAGGTCTAAAACATCAAATGAGAGAGAAGATTTACCCTTGGGTTACCAATCTCACAAAGTACTATTTATGGTTTGTCGCTGGGGCAATTTCTGTTTCTATTCTATTTCGTTGCATCTCGTTTTGGCTAATTATTGGGGTTTTAAAATTGGAAGCTGTTGATACGAAAATTTTAAATATTTTTCCTTTAAGTGATTCTGTTTTAATAGCTCTTTTAACAACAACCACAATCACGATAATTGGTCTTCCACTCATCATTTTAAACTCTCTTTTTCCAAAGGAGAAAAGATAATTTGCTTCAAAACCCAAATTCCTTCGAAAGCCGAACTGAATCAATATTTTCATGATACTACTAATCGACAACTACGACAGTTTTACCTATAATCTTTATCACTACATAATTCAGGCGGGCGAGCCTGAAGTTTTGGTAAAGCGCAACGACCAAATTTCAATTGACGAAATCAAAAAACTAAATCCGCGCGGCATTGTTTTGTCGCCCGGACCCTGCACGCCAAACGACGCGGGAATTTGCTTGCAAGTAATTGAAAAACTAAAAGGCGTTTTTCCAATTTTTGGCGTGTGTTTAGGACATCAAGCAATTGGTCAGGCTTTTGGCGGAAAAGTCATAAAAACTCATCCAATGCACGGAAAAGTTAGCGAAATTTTTCATACAAACAAAAATCTTTTTAAAAATTTGCCATCACCCTTCAAGGCTACGCGCTATCATTCGCTGATTATTGAAAAAGAAACTTGCCCAAAAAATTTACAAATTACCGCTAAAACCAAAGACCAAATAATTATGGCAATTGCCGATGAAAAACTAAAAATTTTTGGCGTTCAATTTCATCCCGAATCAATTGCGTCAGAGTTTGGGCATCAAATTATCAGAAATTTTTTAGACCAAATTTAGATGAATTTAAATAATCTTTCGTCTCAAAATTTCGAAGAAATTTTCAACCAAATTATCGACGCTCAAATTAGCGAAAACCAAACCAAAGATTTTCTGCTTGCGCTCAACAACGCCAACTTGCCAACCAACGCTTTTATTGGTGCCGTTATTGCGCTAAAAAAGCGCATGAAAAAAATCAACGCCCCAAAAAACGCCATCGACGTTTGCGGAACTGGCGGCGACAAACTCAACACGCTCAACATTTCAACTGCCGTTTGTTTTGTGCTTGCGGCGGCTGACGTTGTGGTTGCTAAACACGGAAACAAAGCCATTTCGTCAAAATCGGGTTCGGCCGATATTTTTGTTGAACTGGGAATAAAAATTTCTGCCGAAATTTCTGAAATTGAGAAAAATTTAAACGAAAAAAATCTGTGTTTTTTGTTTGCGCCATTTTTTCACAACGCCTTAAAAAACGTGGCTCAAATTCGCCAAAATCTTGGCGTTCCAACAATTTTTAATTTTTTGGGGCCGCTTTTAAATCCAGCAAATACAAGCCTTCAACTGATTGGAACTTCCAAAAAAGACGTGATGTCAAAAATGCTCGCCGCCATATTAAAACCAGTTGAAGATGGCGAATTTTTAGAAAACCCAAAAAAAATTTACATCGTTCATGGGTTTGACGGAATGGACGAAATCTCGTTATGCGCCAATTCTTACTTGTTAAAATATGAAAATGGCAAAATTTTTGATGAAGAAATTATTAATCCGCAAAAATTTGGCTTCAAAAAAGTTGCCCTTAAAGATTTGCTTGGCGGCAGCCCAAAAGAAAATGCTCTAAAACTTTTGGCACTTTTGGCTGGTGAAAAATCTGCTTATCGCGACATTGTGGTTTTAAACGCCGCTTTTGCGCTAAAACTTGCCAGCAAAGTTGAAAAAATCGAAGAAGGCGTTGAACTAGCAAAATGGCTTATTGACAAACAAAAAGCCGCCGAAGTTTTAAAAAAACTAATGCAATAACTGCGCGATATCGTTGAAAGTTGTAAAAATCATCAAAGTTAAAACCAAGCTAAAACCAATTTGAAAGCCAATTTTTTGCACTTTTTGCGATAGTGGTTTTTTAAAAACCGCCTCAATTGCGTAAAAAAATAAATGTCCGCCATCAAGCACCGGAACTGGCAACAAATTCATCACGCCCAAATTAATTGAAATCATTGCCATAAACCAAACCACCGCGCTTAAACCCATTTCAACGGTTTTGCCCGAATATTTGGCAATTTTAATTGGTCCGCCAAGTTCCTTAAAATCGCGCTTTCCGGTGATTAATTCGCCCAAAGCGTGTAAAATTGAGCCAGAAATTTGATAAGTTTGTTTGGTGCTTTCAATAAAACTTTGTAGTAAATTTAAATCTTTATGATCTGCCACAGAAGCAGTAATTCCAAGAATTCCTAGCTTTATTTCATCGCCAAAAAAATCTTTGCGCAACTCAACTTTTGGTGTAATTTTTACTTCAAAAACCGTAGTTTCGCGTTCGATTTTTAAATTTAGCTCCTGATTTTTGGAGCTTAAAACAATTAATTGTAGCTCTTCAAAATTAGAAATTTCTTTTTGGTCAATTGCCAAAATTTTATCGCCTCTTTTTAATCCAACTTCAAAAGCGGCACTTTGTGGCAAAACCTCGTCAACCACTGGCAAAATTGTCGTAAGACCGTTTATTTTGAACAAAATTGTCAGAATAAAAATTGCCAAAATAAAATTTGCCGCAGGTCCAGCCGCAACAATTGACATTCTTTGCCAAACATTTTTACCGATAAAAGATTGTTTTTTGTCCGAATCTGACATCACAGAAATTGCCGCCAAATCAGGCATTGAAGAGGCGTTTCGATCGCCAAACATTTTTACGTAGCCGCCAAAAGGTAGCGCGCAAATTTTCCACAAGGTTCCTTTTTTGTCGGTGCGCGAAAAAAGTTTAAAACCAAAACCCAGCGAAAATTCTTCCACTTTTACGCCGCACAAACGCGCCACCCAAAAATGTCCAAATTCGTGAATAAAAACGATGGTTGAAATGATGAAAACGAAGGAAAAAAAATTGTGTAAAATCAGTTGGATAAGTGCCATTTTGGGTTTGAAAGTTATTAAATCTTGCGAAAAGACGAAATTTTAAAATTAATTACACCAATTAAAACGACAAACAAATTATTGTTGGATTTGCTTATGTTTATTCAAGGTAAGTCAGCAATGGATTTTGTGGCGTTGAGGATATGTCGTAGTTGATAAAAGATAAAATAAGTTGCACACCAAGAATAATTGGCAAAGTAGCAATCATAACAACGCCGCTAGAAGAAAATTTATTTTGGTAAACAGAATCTAGCCATGCATTAGCACCATAAATAACTCCAAAAGATGTGAGGGCTAAACCCATAAATAGCATAATTGAAGCGAAGGAAAAATCTCTGAGGTAGTAATTGTAGGCAATTCGTTTGAAGGTATTTTGAAAATGTTTGAATAGAAATGAAACGATTATTTTTTTAATCGAAAGATTGCTTTGCTCGTCGCCATAATTTGCCTTCATCGGAACATCTAAAACCTTGGCGCGAATAATATTTAGGCGAAATAAAATATCAGATTCAAAAAAATATCCTTTGTCGATTTTATCGAGGTTTAAATATTTTAAGACTTTAACATGTATTGCGGTATAGCCGTTAGTTGGATCAAAAATATTCCAATAACCAGAAGAAAACTTGTTTAAAAATGATAAAATAGCATTGCCAAATAGCCGCAAGAAAGGCATCGACATAACGTCGTCGGGATTAAAAAAACGGTTTCCTTTAGGACGCTCTGAAAAACCTACCACCCATCTCTAAAAATCACTAAATTTCTTTTAAGAATTTTCAAAAAGATTCAAATATTCTATTGCAATAAAGCGAGTTTAGAGTAGTATTTACTTAACTTCACAGTTATTTGAACTCAGTCTTTT
>CANEUK010000035.1 GCA_947441695.1 Rickettsiales bacterium | reverse complement strand
AGATTCGTCAGATTCGGCGACTAAATATTCACCTTTACCAACTTTTGAATTGCTACCAAAATAGTGTATTACGCCGCCATTTATGAAGGTTGGATCGAGTCCGCCAATTTCAAGCATCAAAGAAACCATCGCCGTGGTGCTGGTTTTGCCGTGGGTTCCGGCAATTGTAATTCCTTTAAATTCTTGCATTATCAAAGCCAAAAGATTGGCGCGCGTAATGATTGGAATATTTCTTTTTTGGGCTTCAATGATTTCTGGATTTTCGCTTTTGATAATCGAAGTTTGCACCACCAAAGAAACATCGTTGGAAATATTTTTGGCTTCATGCCCTACAAAATAAGTGGCGCCAACGTCGCGCAGCTTTTTAGTTAGATAATTTTCTGATAAATCCGAACCTTGAACCTCAATTTTTAACTCACGCAAAATAAATGCCAAAGCGCTCATTCCAATGCCACCAAGTCCAATAAAATGGACTTTGCTTTGGTTTTTTAAATCTTGAAAATTCATTGAAACTTTAACTTTAAAATCATCATTGCAGCCTTGATGGCTCTTGTTTGGAAAGGGCGCAAACGTAAAAACTAAAATTTATTTGTAAAAGAAAACTTATTGCAAAATGAATAAAAAAAATATCGACCAAGTTTTTGCATTTTGGCAAAAACAAAACCCTCATCCCAAAACCGAATTGGTTTTTAGTAATAATTACACGCTTTTGGTTGCGGTGGTTTTGTCGGCGCAAAGCACCGATATTGGCGTTAATAAAGCCACCAAAGAGCTTTTTAAAATTGCCGATAGCCCGCAAAAAATGCTAAACTTGGGCGAACAAAATCTCAAAAAATATATCAATAACATTGGTCTTTATAACGGCAAAGCAGCCAATATTATCAAGCTTTCACAGATTTTAGTGGATAAATTTAATTCAGAAATTCCGCAAGCTTTTGAAGCCTTAAAATCACTTCCCGGTGTTGGACAAAAAACCGCCAACGTAGTTTTAAATTGCGCTTTTGGTTGCAAAACAATTGCGGTTGATACGCATGTTTTTCGCGTGGCAAATCGCTTGGGTTTTGTTTGCGAAAACACGCCCCAAAAAACCGAAATTGCTTTGTTAAAAAAAATTCCAAAAAAATGGCAAAATCACGCACATCATTGGATGATTTTGCACGGACGCTACGTTTGCAAAGCTCGCAAGCCAGAATGCGAAAAGTGCCAAATTGCTCAATTTTGTAAATTTAATCTCTCAAAAAAAATCTTGCCCAAATAAAATTATGATTTTATTTGGCTAAATCTTCGGATTTTGGTTAAGTTAAAAACAACTTTAAAAATTTTTTGTGAGGAAAAATGATAAAAAACGCAGCTCCAAAATTATCTTTGCCAACAAAAGAAGATGAAATAAAAGCAAAAATACAAGATTTTGCAAACGCTTTCATAAGAGAAATCATGGATTCAAATAGTTTTAAAAGAATCTGCGAAGGTGAATTTGATACAAAAGACCTCTCGGAAAAGAAAGAATTGAGCAAATTACGCAAAACAAAATTGCAACAAAGTATTTCAAACCAACTTAAAGAAGGAAATTTAAGCGCAAAAGCTTTTAAGAACTGTGTAAAATTAGCGATATTTGTGAGCGACGAATTTCTGAATAAAGTTCTCAAAACAAACCCAGAGCTAATTGAAAAAATAGAAAATCACGGAGAGGTTCTTAATATTGCGGTAGAATTTAAATCAACCGAGACTTTTAAAATTCTTATCGAGCACGGTTTTGACCCGCAAAAAAAAGATCAAAAAACTTTAAGTATTTTTGCTTTAGCAGCGCAAAATCAAGGTGCCGATTATCTTGAAAAATATGCCGCAATCTTGCCCAAAAAAGCCGTAAAAAGCCTAATTTTAGAACAAGACAAAGATGGAAAAGACGCTTTAAGCCACGCCATTGAAGGAAGATCTTACGCCAAAACTATTGAATTTTTACTAAACAACAACGCCAACATTAAAAACAGATTCGAAGAAAATCTAAAAACAGCAATAATCAAAAAACATAATCAAACCCTTGAAATTTTGCTTACAAAAAACCCTAAAGGGTTTGCGCCAAAAAATATTCTGTTTTTGTCAAATTTTGCAAAAGAAAAACAAAACCACTTAGCCCAATTTTTTTTAAAAGATTTGGTAGAAAATAATTCTGAAACCCAAAAATTAATTAAACAAAATATTGAAGAAATACCAGCATACCAAACCACTGATATTCACGAAATTTGTCGTGAAGGTAATTTGAAAAATTTTACCGATTTTGCATATTTCTTTGAAAAAGAACAAAATATTTCTCAATCAATAAACACTCTTGACCAAGAAGGCAAAACTCCTCTTTTTTACGCACTTGATGGCAATTGTTACAGCAACTTGGTTGAAAATTTGATTGATTTTGGAGCTAATCCAAATTTTTTGAGGAAATATTGCGAACCTCATGAAGCAAATGACGCTCTTACATTATGCGTGCAAAAAAAAGAACCCGAAACTCTTGGTGTAATTTTAAAAAATCACAGCGAAAAATTCGATTCAATTGCTTTGATTAATTGTGCAAAAGCATTATGCGATAGCAAAAATTTAAACGCGCTAACTATAAAATCTTTTTTTGAAAACGTTAAACGCGAAGATTTAAAAAAAATTGAATCTGAAGATTTTTTTAAAGAACTGGTGAAAAACGGCATAAATTATGCTTTGGAAGAAACTTCTAAAAAAATTAAGATTCCTTTTATTAAGTTTATCCAAAATGAATCCTCAAAAACCGATATAAATTCTTCGCAAACTTCTGAAATATCAGAAACCGATACAAATTCTTCGCAAACTTCTGAATCCTCAAAAACCGATATAAATTCTTCGCAAACTTCTGAAACAGACGAAACGCCCTCAAGCTCACCTTCATTACCAATTTTATGCTCAACGATTTTTGGCAAAACTCGTCCTAGATTATAAACTATAAATAATGGTCGAACCAATTGAAACGCTAAAAAAAACCAAATTTATGCAGCTAAAAAACCAAAAATTATTTGAAGAAAAAAGTTTTATTGGCGGCAAATTTTTTGATAAAAATTCTAAGATTAAGGTTTTTAACCCAGCTACACAAAATCTGATTGGCGCAGTTCCTAATTGCGACCTGGCTGACACAAAAAACACAATCAAAACCGCGCAAAATGGTTTTGAAAAATGGAAAAAACTAACTGGAAAAGAGCGGGCAAAAATTCTGAAAAACTGGTATGAATTAATTTTAGAAAATCAGGAAGATTTAGCGGTTATTCTTACAACCGAGCAAGGAAAACCTTTAACAGAGGCGCGCGGCGAAATTATTTATGGCGCCAATTTTGTTGAATGGTTTGCCGAAGAAGCAAAGCGAAATCACGGCGACAACATTTTGGCACCAAAACAAAATCAAAAAATAATTACTCAACTTGAACCAGTTGGCGTGGTTGGAGCAATTACGCCGTGGAATTTTCCTTCAGCAATGATTACACGAAAAGCTGCCGCCGCAATTGCCGCTGGTTGCGCGGTGGTTTTAAAACCTTCCGAACTCACGCCATTTTCTGCCATAGCTTTGGCGGTTTTGGCGCGTGAAGCGGGAATTTTTGACGGCGTTTTTAATGTAATTACGGGCGACGCCCAAATGATTGGCGCAGAGTTTTGTAGCAACAAAATTATGCGCAAAATCAGTTTCACCGGATCAACCAAAATTGGAAAATTACTCAACAAACAATGCGCCGACGATTTAAAGCGAGTTTCCTTAGAACTTGGCGGTTCGGCACCTTTTATTGTTTTTGCCGACTGCGATTTTGACAAAGCAATTGCCGGATTAATTCACGCCAAATTTCGCAATGGCGGACAAGCTTGCACTTGCGTAAATCGCATTTTTGTTGAAGAAAAAATTCACGACAAATTTGTTGAAAAACTTGTTGAAGAAGTAAAAAAAATCAAAGTTGGTAATGGGTTTGAAGCTTTGTCAAATATGGGTCCGATGATTTCTGATGCAGCAATAAAAAAAGTTGAGCGTTTGGTTGAAGACGCCTTAAAAAACGGCGCCAAATGCAAAATTGGCGGAACAAAACTTGCTAATCTTGGAAAACAATTTTTTGCTCCAACCGTTTTAACAGGGGTTTTGCAAAATATGGCAATTGCCAATGAAGAAATTTTTGGCGCGGTTGCCGCAATTCAAAAATTCACAACCGAAAAAGAAGTAATCGAACTTGCCAATAACACCGACTATGGCTTGGGTTCTTATCTTTACACGTCAGACAATTCAAGAATCTGGCGCATTTGCGACGAATTACAATTTGGAATGGTTGGCGTCAACGAACCATCTTTTGCCACCGAAGTTGCCCCATTTGGCGGCATTAAACATTCGGGATTTGGCCGCGAAGGATCGCATTTGGGAATTGCCGAATTTTGCCACGTTAAGACGCTGCATTTGAGTTATTAAAGGTAATTTCATAATTTTTCTTTAGATTTCAAAAAACTCTGAATTTTTGTTGCCGCTTCGCGCACTTGAATTTCGGTTCTTGGCGCTCTTAAAGAGCCGTCGCTTTTGGCAATTACAAGTTCATCAACGGCTTTCAACAAAATTTCGCTTTTAATTGTTAGGCTAAAATCATTCGCAGCAGCTTTTTCTTCGCTGTCAAACTTCTCGCGCAAAGAAAGCAAATCTCCTTTATTGTTGCTGCCACCAACCAAATGGCCGCCGCGCGTTTGATCTTTTTTGGCGTCGAATGTTGATTCTGTTTTTCTGGCAACTTCGTCTTCGGGAAAAATTCCGTTGCTGCGAACAAAAGATCCTTCGTGAAGCTGGGCGTCAAAAACCGCAACAAAAGGTTTGCCGCCAGATTTTTCTTTAAGCATTTCCAAAAGTTTTTGCCTGCCCAAAATTTCTTGCCCAACAGAATCTGAAATGGCTTTGGCACCCGCAAAATCAGCAACTTGAAATGTCCAAAAATTTTCTTCATCCCCAACCAAAAAAGCCTCGCCGCCTTTGGTTGCGCGAAAATTTTGCGAACCAAAT
Organism: Rickettsiales bacterium; assembly: GCA_947441695.1. Classification (GTDB taxonomy): domain Bacteria; phylum Pseudomonadota; class Alphaproteobacteria; order Rickettsiales; family UBA1997; genus UBA2645. The sequence goes on along the minus strand of CANEUK010000035.1, from coordinate 4,802 downwards.
AAAAATCCTTCGCCGCCACCAATAAAATTTCCGCTTTGCTCGTCGCCGCGAGCCGCCGAGCCAATTCCTATTTGACCGCGCTGCTTAATTTCTTGCGAAGAAACTTTTGGGCTTCTGCTTTTAGCGGCAAGTTCTAGCGGAATTCCCCATTGCGTTAGCGTGTTATGATTAATCAAATTCGACTTATTGTCTAATTTGGATAATTTTGAATTGCTCCAAGGCGAATGAATCGCCTTATCCGCAACAGATTTTTGGTTTTTATTAAAGTCGGGATCTTCAATTGAGTTTGGTATATTTTCAGATTGCGGCGGCAGAGTTTTTTTAAATTCTGAAATTGGCGGCAAAATTTCTGAATCAAGCGCGTGAATGTGAAGGTAATCGCAAGAAGCGTCGAGCGTTGATAAAGTTGCATCGCCCTGCGACACAGAATCTAAAACGCAAATCAAGCGGTAGGTTTTTTGTGGCGGAGTTGGTTTTAAAATTTGCTGTTGGCTGGTTTTTAACGCGTCTTGTAATGCAGATTTTTTGCGCGCTTGTTCATTAATTTCTGGCAAAAATAAATTCGACGAAAAATTTCTGCGCAAATGAAATTGAAAAAAATCTTCTGCGAACTTTTGGGTTTTTTCGGGAAGTTGATTGGCAATTGATTTAGCGGCTGCGTTCAAAGCTGGCGAAACTTGCTTTTGATCTTTAATTATCGCCGCAACTTCTTTGGCGTTATCAAGACAATAAAATAATTTCATCGCGGCGTTGTCGATCCAGCCAATTTGCTGCTCTTCAACTCCGCTATAAGCTCTTTTGTGAAATGAGCTGTTTGGATTTGAAAGTTCAACCTCGCCTTTTGATTTAACAATTCCGGCAATCACGCCTTTAACTTTCGCGCCTGCCATTGCTGGAATGTAGCGACTTACGCCATCAACTATTTTTTGTCCGTATTCTTGTTGTTCCTCCGCGCTCAAACCTTTTGCAAGCCATTTTTGCCACTGCGCTGGCATTTCACTTTCTGTTGTTGTGCCAAAATTTGTGACGGGTGCGTAGGTGATTCTGCCAATTCCATTTCCTAAATTTGAAAACATCGCATGCTCGCCAAAGCAGAAAAACATTGAATGGGCGCCCTCTAATTTTTGCGGAAGCGCAACTTCGGCTAACAATTTTAGCCTTGCGGTGGCTGATTCTTTTGGATTTTCTTTTTTGAAATGCGCGTCGCCCAAACCAAGTTTTTGATTTAGCTGTTCGATATTTTGCCAAGTGCAATTGACGACATAATCGCCCTCAACTGAATCAGCAAAAACAAAGCCTCCGCCTTGGCGAGGAGAAACTTTATCTACTTTAAAATTGGTTCTGATTTTAATGTTTTGGTGCTGCGCCAATTCTGCTTTAAGGCGTGAATCAAATTTCTTCCAATCGAGCAAACGCTCTTTGGTTTGAATGGCGTAAGCTATTTTTTTTGGATCAACGCCGCCTTCAAACTGGCTAGAATCTAGCATTTCGTGCAAACGCTGGGTTTGAAAAATATTGTTGCTTGCATCTTTGGCGCAAATTTCTTGGAAATGAGATGAGATTTTTTCATAGCCCGCCAAAACTTCATCTGGCGGCAAAATGGAATCTTGAACAATAAAATATCGACCATTTTGTAAATGCGGCGTTGATTCTTCGCCCAAAAAACAATCTGAATATTCTTTCATGAAACCAATCGTGTGTTGCATGTAAGTTTTGGCGGTTTGGGCATCAAAATAATGATAGCCCAATCCCATTCTTCCCGGAGTTCTGGCGCTGGTGCCTTGAAGGATTTCTTGGGCTTGCTCAAGAATTATAATTTGCGCTTCAGGATTATTTTTTGCCAATTCCAAAGCCGTTGTGCAACCAGCAATTCCGCCACCGATAATTACAATTTTTGTCATATTTGCCAGTCATTTGTTGAAAACAACGACTGGCAAAAAGTGCAATTTATTTTGTGTTGACAAACTAGTAATTTTACTTGACGTATGAGAAAAACTCATTGGCAAAATTTATGACAACAAAACTTCCACCTCTAAATTCGCTGCGTGCCTTTGCTTCGGCGGCAAAGCATCAAAGCTTTACCAAAGCGGCTCTAGAGCTGAATGTCACTCAAGGAGCAATTAGCAAACAGATTGCAATTTTGGAAAATTATTTGGGCTTAAATTTGTTTGAACGCAAACATCAAAGTTTGCTTTTAACAAAGCCGGCAGAAAAATATTTGGAGGCAATTGATGCGGCTTTAAAAATTGTTGAACAAGCAACCACAAAACTAACCAACAAAACTAGCAAAGAGTTGATTAGCATCAGCATTTTGCCATCTTTAAGCAATCAATGGCTAATGCCAAAGTTGGAAGGGTTCAAATCTTTGCATCCTTACTATAAAATAAATATGTTAATTGGTGACGGACATGTTGATTTTGATAAGAGGGATGATGTGGATTTTTCGATTAGAATTGCCAGAAAAAATAGTTGGCCAAATTTTTGCGTAGAGAAAATGTGGGCGGAAAAGCTTGTTTGTGTTTGCTCGCCAAAACTAAAAGCGCAACATCAAATTCGTAGCATCAACGACCTGCTAAATCAGAATTTATTGCTTCACACTTCGCGCCCCGACACTTGGCAAAACTATTTTAAATTTCACCGAGTTAAAAAAACCGAGATAAATTTTAATGATGGTTTTCAACATTTTTTTATGTTGCTTAAAGCCGCAAAAGATGGCCTTGGAATTGCGCTGATACCAGATTTTTTAATTGAGAATGAATTAGAAAATGGCAGTTTAATAAAAGTTTTTGCCGCCAGTTTTAAAAGTGGTTACAGCTATTATTTGATAAGTCCCAAGCAAAAATCTCATTTGCAAAAAATCGAGGATTTTAAGAGTTGGATAAGCCAATTTTTAAATTAACAAATCCTCGATCAAAATTTGTGCGTTTCCGACGCTTTAAAATTTGGAATGGTTGGCGTCAACGAACCATCTTTTGCCACCGAAGTTGCGCCATTTGGCGGCATTAAACATTCGGGATTTGGCCGCGAAGGATCGCATTTGGGAATTGCCGAATTTTGCCAAGTAAAAACTTTGCACATCAGTTTTTAATGTTGCATCTTATAACTAGTTTATAATGTTATAGCGCAATCTTCATATAACTTTATAAACTCCATACAACTATGAATCCCTTACAAAATCCTTTCTCCCCCGGAGCTGGATCGCCACCTCCAGAATTAGTTGGTCGTAAAAATATATTAGATCGGTCAAAAATAATTTTGGGCCGACTAAAAGCAGGCAGATCTGAAAAGAGTTTTTTACTGGTTGGTCTTCGCGGCGTTGGAAAAACTGTTCTGCTTAATGAAATATACAAGCATTCGCAAGGTGAAGGATTTAAATCTATTTTGGTAGAAGCGCATGAAGGAAAGAGTTTGCCAGCCCTTCTTATTCCACAGCTCAGACAGGTTCTTTTCAGTTTAGATCAAATTAAAGATTTAAATCAAAAAGTAAAAAAGGGATTTAGAGTCTTAAAAAGCTTCTTAAACGGAATAAAAATGAAAATTGGTGATTTAGAAATTAGTCTTGATGTAGATCCGGAATTGGGAGCGGCAGATAGCGGAGATTTAGAATCTGATTTGCCAGTTTTATTTGAAGCAATTGCCGAAGCGGCTCAAGGAAGAGAAACTGCGGTAGCAATAATGATAGACGAAATTCAATATTTATCTGAAAAAGAATTTAGTTCTTTAATCATGGCAATGCACAGAATCTCACAAAGACAACTTCCATTAATATTAATTGGCGCCGGTCTTCCTCAACTTGTAGGGCTCGCAGGTAGATCAAAATCTTATGCAGAACGATTATTTGATTATCCTAGCATCGGACCACTTAACAAATCAGATGCAATTCTTGCTCTTCAAGAGCCAGCAAAAGAACAAGGGGCAAACTTCACAGCCGAAGCGCTAGATGAAATAATATCAAAAACAGAGGGCTATCCATATTTTATTCAAGAGTGGGGTTATCACTCTTGGAATATCGCTGAAACCAATGAAATTAATTTAGAAAATATTCACGAGGCAACAAAAACATCTTTACAACGCCTTGATGAAAGCTTCTTTAGGGTAAGATTTGATCGCCTGACTCCTTATGAAAAAAAATATCTTCGCGCTCTAGCCGAACTAGGAAGCGGACCTCATAGGTCGGGAGACATTGCTGCAAAATTAAATGTAAAGCAGCAAACAGTTTCACCAACCAGAAATAATTTGATTAAGAAGGGAATGATTCACAGCCCCTCTTACGGAGATACCGAATTTACCGTACCTCTATTTGATGATTTCATGAGACGAGTAATGAGAAATATTGAGTAAATTTTCTTGGATAAATTTAAATTAACACATCCTCAATCAACATTTGCACTTTTTCAACACCCATCCAACTGTTGATATTCAAGGTTCCAACCAAGTTTAAAGACTTGGTAAATTTTGGATCGAGTAAAATTTCTCCCAGCGCAGTATTAACGCTTCGAAAAGCCACAGCTTGAATTTGTCCAGTAAAACCTACTGCCGATTTTGTGCAAAAAATTCCACTAATATGTTCACCAGTTTTGCCAATTATATTGGCTTTTACTTTTTGCACATCGCGCAAAATAAATTTTGGTCGCGCATTACCAACGCCAAACGGCTCAAGCTTTGCCAGCTCTTTTAATAATTCAATATTCACTTGCGGCAAATCGAGAGCAATATCAAATTCCATTTTTTTATTAGCCGAAAGTTCCATGATTTTTTCACCTAAATTTTGGTTAAAAAAATTATGAAGCTCAGAAATTTTT
>CANEUK010000034.1 GCA_947441695.1 Rickettsiales bacterium | reverse complement strand
AGCAACGAAGTTCTAATTCGTTTTTACAACGTGCCTTTTCTTTATACCCCATATATCAGCCTTCCTTTGCCTTCAAACAAAAAGCAGTCGGGGTTTTTAAACCCAAGCTACGCCAAAAGCACAAATCTTGGCTTGGGAATCAAAATTCCTTATTATTTTGATATTGCGCCAAACATCGATTTAACCACAACCCCATTGATTGGGGTTGGTAATAACCAAATTTTAATCGATAACGAATTTCGTCACAAAACTTCTTTTGGCGACTACAAAATAAACTTTGAAATTGCCAATAACAAAATCAAAAACACCAATAATTCAACCGTGGTTTCTAGAACTCAAAACCAATATCGCTGGAATTTTTCTGGAGAAGGTAAGTTTGATTTTACCAAAAATGTGGGTTTAGATTTTAAAACTAATTTGGTAAGCGATCGCGATTATCTACGCGATTATCACTTCAGTTATTTGAACTATACTTTGTCAAAAGTGAATTTGGATTATATTAACGGTCGCGATTATCATGCGGCTAAATTAATAAAAATTCAGGAGCTAGAAAGCTTTTCAAATCAATATTTTGCGCCATTGGTTGTGCCTCAAATCGATTCTCATATTGAATCTAAGCCAAAGTCTTTGAAAGAAAAATTTGCCTTAACTTCAAATGTTTCGGTAATTACTCGTCAAGAAGGTTTGCAATATCGTCGCGCTACTACAATTCCCGAGTTTAATATTCCGTTAAATTTGCAAGGAAACTTGTTTAATCTTAATTCCAAGCTTCAAGCCGATTTTTATTCGCTAGAAAACAATTTTAAATCAACCAGCGCCACTAACAATTACGAGCAATTTGCTTCAAACTACAAGCCAGAAGCTTCTTTGAGTTGGAGATTGCCCTTAATTAAAAAAACCAAATTTAATACTTTGTTAGTTGAGCCAATGGCAAACTTGGTTATCAGTTCTTACCAAAAAAACTTCAATGCTTTGCCAAATCAAGACAGCAACAATTCAGAGCTTTCGGTGAGCAATTTATTTATAGCTGACCGAATTTCAGGATTTGATCGCAACGAGTCAGGAAAGCGTTTTAATTACGGCGTAAAAACTTCGATGTTTAATAAATATGGCGAATTTGGTTTAACCATCGGTCAAGGTTATAAAAAAGGGAAAGAGCAAGATGTTTTGATTCAAGGATTTAACAATAACAATAAGTCAAACTTGGTTGGTCAGGCAATTTACAAAGCGGCTAAATATTTTTCGGCTACTTATTCATTTCAACTTAAAGAATCGAATTATCGAAATGATGTAAATCAGCTATCAAGTTCGCTAAATTTTAATCGCGTGCAATTTGGAAGTGATTTTCTTCTTGTTAGAAAAACCAACCAAAATTTAGACGAAAAAAAACAATTAAGCTTATCTTCGCGAGTTCTTTTAAATAAAGAATGGAGCGCCACAATTATTGTTAATAAAGATTTGGCTTTAAACAGAACTTTGTCGCGCGGAATATCTTTAACCAGAGATGGATGTTGCACAATTTTTGGCTTTTCAATTACAGAAACCAATCCGAGTAGTTTGGTAAAACCACAACAAAGTTTTAATTTAAGTTTGTTGTTTAAAAATCTTTAAAAAACAATTAATCTATACCCAAATTCAAACCAAGTTTGAATTTGATTTAATGCAAAATCCCTCAACCCTTTAAATAAATTAACTTATGACCAAAGAAACCTCTGACAATAATTTTCAAGCCGACGTGCTTAATTCTAGCCTGCCAGTTTTGGTAGATTTTTGGGCGCCTTGGTGCGGGCCTTGTCGCCAATTGAGTCCAACTCTTGAAGAACTTTCCAAAGAATTAGCTGGAAAAATTGAAGTAGTAAAATGCAACGTTGACGAAAATCCTGAAATTCCTTCAAAATACATGGTGCGCGGCATTCCAACTCTGATTATTTTTAAAGATGGCAAAGTTGTTGATACAAAAGTTGGCGCGCTACCAAAATCTGCGTTAGTTGAATGGATAAAAAGCAACTCGTAAATGCTTGAAATATTTTACAAAAACAAAGAAGAAATCTTAAAAAAATCGCTAAAATTTTTTTCAAACTCCAATTCTCACTTATTAAAAATAGGCTGCGAATTGGAGTTTTTTTTGCTACAAAAAAACCTCCAAGCCATTGAAAACCAAGGTTTTTTGGCTCAAAAAATTGCAGAACTCAAAAATCAGTTAACCAAAAATTTTTCGCTAATTTATCAAGTTGAAAAAGAGCGCGGAGTTTCGCAAATCGAAGTTAAAACCATATTTACCGACAACTTATTTGAACTTTGTTGCCAATTAGAAAACGCCAAAAGTTTTATTAAAAATTTTGCCGTCACAGAAAATTTAGTTGCTTCTTTCGCCGCCCAACCTTTTTTGGACGATTGCGGCAACGCTTTGCAATTCAACCTTTCGCCTCATGGCGCGAATGAAGAAAATATTTTTTTGCACAATCAAAAAATCGTCAAAAACATCGCAAATAGTTTGCTTGAAAACACCAATTCAATGATGATTTTTTTGGCTCCAAACCAAGAAGATTATCTTAGATTTTGCCCAAAAATTAACCAAAACCTGTTCAAGCAGGGAAAATTTAGCGCGCCAATCAACTTAAGTTTTGGCGTTGATAATCGAACTTGCGCAATTCGGTTTTTAAAATTGAAAGATAGCGCGCGCCTAGAATTTAGGGTTGCTGCGGCAAATGCTGAAATTTTTTTAAGCGTTGCATCAATTTTATTGGCAATTTCTTTGCCTCAAAAAGATCAAAATCTAATTAAGATTCACGGCAACGCTTTTGATGATCAATATGGATTAGAAAATTTTTGCTCAAATTTAGCCCAAGCCAATGACTTATTTTTTGCTGAAAAAAATTTTATTCGTCAGACTTTTTTAAACTTTTCCACACAAATTCTGTAGTAAATGGCAATAAAGGCGCCGCCGCTTCGCACATTGAAACCAAGCTAGTATAAAGAGTGTCGTAAGCGTTTTGTTTATCTTGGTTTTTTGCGTTATTTTCGCCCATTTTTTGCCAAAAACGACCGCGATTTCGGCGGATATACCAATTATTTAGCACTTCAAAAAACTGCACAAACTCTTCGCAGGCAATAACCGTGTCGTAATTTTTCATCGCTTCGTCAATTTTAAAAACTGCCGCTTTTAGTTTTGCCAAAATATAGCGATCTAAAATATTTTTTAGGTCTTTTTTAAACTCAATTCTTTGCGCTAAAACTTCGTCGGCGTTGGCGTAAAGGCAAAAAAAGTTAAAAGCGTTGATCAAAGGTTTAATCGAAAGACGCAAAGTATCACGAATTGCTTTTCCATCCTTATCAATGCGAAGTTCTTGACCGCGCATTACCGGTTGCGAAATCATGTAGAAGCGCATCGCGTCTGATCCAAAGGTCGAAAAAATTTCCAGCGGATCGGCGTAATTTTTCAAACGTTTAGAAAGTTTTTGCGATTTTTCATCTAAAATAGTTCCGTGGCAAATCACGTTTTTAAAAGGCGCGCGATCAAAAAGCGCGGTTGAAAGCACAAAAAGCGTATAAAACCAACCGCGAGTTTGGGCGACATATTCGGTGATAAAATCAGCCGGAAAATTTTCTTCAAACCAATCTTTATTTTCAAACGGATAATGAACTTGCGCGTAAGGCATTGAACCGCTTTCAAACCAGCAATCAAGCACGTCGGAAACGCGTTTGTAAGTTTCGCCATTTTCTTCAAAAGTGATATTATCGATGAAAGGGCGATGCAGATTTTCAACTTTTTGACCCGAAATTTTTTCAAGTTCGGCAACTGATCCAAAAACTTTTATTTTGCCCGATTCACTTTTCCAAACCGGCACCGGACAACCCCAAAAGCGGTTGCGCGTAATCGACCAATCGCGAGCCCCTTCCAGCCATTTTCCAAATTGTCCGTCTTTGATGTGGCTTGGAATCCAGTTGACGCCTTGGTTTAATTCAACCATGCGGTCTTTAAAGTCGGTAACTTTTACATACCACGAAGAAACCGCGCGATAAATCAGCGGCGTATCGGTGCGCCAGCAATGCGGATAATTGTGCAAATATTGCTCGGTTTTTAACCACGCGCCGGTTTCTTTTAGATATTTTATGATGTCGTCGTTGGTTTCAAAAACTTGTTTGCCTTTGATTGAAAGTTCAGGCAAGTCAAACATTTCTGACGTAAATTTTCCGCCTTCATCAACTGGACAAAGAGTTGGAATGCCATTGGCTTTGCAAAGTAGTTGGTCATCTTCGCCAAATCCGGGCGCCATGTGAACAATTCCGGTTCCTTCGTCGGTTGTTACAAAATCGCCATGAAGAACCGTGAAAGCTTTTTGGTTATTTTGGATTTTTTCGTGATTGGTTAAATATGGGAAAAGTGGTTTGTATTTTAGACCAATCAACTCCTTGCCATTAAAAGTTGAAATAATTTTTCCGCCTTCAAAATTTGAATTCGGAATAAAGCCGGGCAATAAAGGAGGTAATCCAGAACGACTTCTAGCGACAATAAGAATTTCTTCATCTTTTTCGATTGCAGCGTATTCAATATCTTTGCCAACGGCCAAGCCTAAGTTTGAAGGCAAAGTCCATGGAGTTGTTGTCCATGCAACGAGTGAAACTTTTTTTCCTTCAAATCCAATTTTACTCGCACTTTCCGCCTTTTGCAGGACGGGGTTTGTGACCCCGTCCTCATTTTCATGTTCATTTAATGAACGTGAGGACGGGGTTACAAACCCCGTCCTGCGCCAAGGATTTAATTTTTCTAACCCCTCCCCGAACAATTTTTTTAGAAAATTGTTCGACCCTCCCTCAAGGGGAGGGTGATTAAGATCCAACTCAAACTTCACCGTCACCGCTTTGCTCGCTTTTTGGCGGTAAGAATTATCCATTCGCGTTTCAAAATTTGACAAAGGCGTTTGGCAAGCCCAAGAATAAGGAACTACGCGAAAATCTTCATATAATAATCCTTTGTCAAAAAGCTGTTTGAAAGCCCAAATCACTGACTCCATGTAATTTAAATCCATGGTTTTGTAGCTGTTTTTAAAATCGACAAATCGGCCTTGGCGCGTCACGTAATTTTCCCAATCACCCGCATAGCGCATAACTGAAGCGCGACAAGCATCGTTAAATTTCTCAATTCCATATTCCTGAATCGCAATTTGGCCGGAAATCTGATAGCCCTCGCGCGCGGTTAATTCTTTTTCAGTTTCCATTTCCACCGGTAATCCGTGCGTGTCCCAGCCAAAACGGCGTTCAACTTTTTTGCCTTTCATGGTTTGATAACGCGCCACTAAATCTTTGATAAAACCTGTCAATAAATGGCCGTAATGTGGAAGTCCGTTGGCGAAAGGCGGGCCGTCGTAAAAAACAAATTCTGATTTTTCTTCTTTTTGGTGGCGACAATTGGCGTGATCTTTCAAAGCGCAAGGTTCTAAAACTGGCGAAACGTTATCTTCTTGAAAACCCTCGAAATTTCTGATTTCAACTGATTTTTCAAAGATTTTTTCAGCTTGCCAAAAACGCAAGATTTCTTCTTCCATTTTGGCAAAATCAATATTTTGATTAGCCGCAGGATAATGTGATTTTTTAGTCATTTTGGGTTGGAAAAGATTTGTCATCAAAATAGTTGCGTCAACTTAACAAACGGCTTGAATTTAGGTCAACCAAAATTAGATAAGCCGCGCCTCGCTTGCAAAAGCAATTCAATCAAACCCAAATTTGAACGATAAAATCGAATTTGACTCAAATTATATCAAAAAAATTCAAAATGAAAAAATTAAAAATTGGTCTTGCTGGCCTTGGAACTGTTGGTTCTGGAGTTTATGAAATTTTAAAAAAAGACGCCGCAATTTTAAGCGCGCGCACCCAAACTCAAATTGAAATTGTCGCGGTTTCGTCGCGCTCAAACAAAGATTTTGTTGATGGAAAAACCAAATTTTACATCAATCCAATTGATTTAGCTTGCGACCCCGAAATTGACGTGATTGTTGAAGTTATGGGCGGCGTTTTAACCGCTCAAGAATTGTTAAGAGCGGCTCTTAAAAACGGCAAAAAATTTGTTACCGCCAACAAAGCTTTGATTGCCGAACACGGAGTTGAAATTGCCAAGTTGGTTGAAGAATATAACGGTCATATTGGTTTTGAAGCTTCAACCGCAGGCGCAAATCCCGTTATTAAAACCTTTAAAGAAAGTTTTGTTGCGGGCGAAATAACCGAATTTTACGCCATTTTAAACGGCACTTGTAATTTTATTTTAACCAAAATGGATGAAGAAAGTTTGCCTTTTGAACAAACTTTAAAAGAAGCTCAAGAATTAGGCTACGCCGAAGCCGATCCAACGCTTGATATTAAAGGAATTGACACCGCTCACAAACTCACAATTTTAGCAGCAATTTCGGCCGCCACAAAACCCGCTTTCAAACAAATTTATATCGAAGGAATTGATCAAATTAGTTTGGACGACGTGAAATTAGCCGAACAATTAGGCTATAAAATTAAACTTTTAGCGATTTACAAAAAACTTAACCAAGCTTCTCAACAAACGGTTTATCCGGCTTTAATCAAAAAAACTGAAAAAATTGCTCAAGTTGATGGCACATTTAACGCGGTTTTGCTAAAACATAGCAACGCCAATTTTAATTTTTCAATCGGGCGCGGCGCGGGCGGTTTAACAACTGGTTTTGCGATTGTAGCTGATTTGGCTGATATTGCTCGCGATAGAACCTCAAACTTATTCGGAGTTTCGTTTGATAAATTGTCGCAAGCCAATGTTATCGATATTTCTAGGCGCAAAGGAAAATATTTTTTACATCTTTTGCTTGATAAAAATTTGGCACAAAAAGGCGATTTAGCCCAAAGTATTTTTGGCGATGAAATTGAAATAAGCCAAACCGCTTTTATTGATAAAGACGAAGAAATTTTATGCGGTTTTTTAACCAACGAACAAAGAGAAGAAAATATTGTCAAATTACTGAAAAATCTCGATTCAAACTTGGTAAAATTTGCCAAGTTTTTGCGGGTCGAGGAAACTAACTTTTAAAATATGAAAAACTTTCTTCTCGAAATTTTTAGCGAAGAAATTCCTGCGCTAATGCAAAAAAATTCGGCACAAAATTTGGCGCAAATTGCTAAAGAAATTTTTCTTAAAAATAATTTAGAAATTCAAGATTGCCAAATTAAATCTTACGCAACTCCGCTTCGTTTAACCTTAGAAATTGAAGGTTTAGAAGAATTTCAAAAAACTCCAATTATCAAAAAAGTTGGGCCAAAAATTGACGCCGACAAAAAAGCCATCGAAGGTTTTTTAAAATCGGTTGGTTTGACGAACGAAAACCAGTTAGAAAAAACCCAAAATAACGGAAATATCTGCTACGTTTTTACTAAACCAGCCTCGGAAATAAAAACTGCCGAAATTTTACAAAATTCTTTGCCGCAAATTTTGCAAAAAATGGTTGGAACTTGGTCAAAATTAATGCGCTGGAATGTTGAAAATAGCCAAATGCAACCAAAATGGATTCGTCCAATTCGCAACATTCTTTGTTTGTTTGGCGAACAAATTATCGATTTTGAATTTGCGGGTCTTGTTTCGAACAACCAAACTTTCATTCGTTTTTTGCCCTACAAAATCAAAGACTTGCCACATTATCAGCAATTTCTTGAACAAAATTTTATAATTTTAGATCACGTCAAAAGACGTCAAAAAATTGTTGATCAAATTCAAAAAATTACCAACGAATCTGGTTTTGAACCAATTGACGATTTTGAAAAATCTTCTCTTTTTGACGAGGTTGCTGGATTGTGCGAAAGCCCAACAGCGTTGTTGGCGTCGATTGATGAAGTTTTTTTAGAACTGCCCAAAGAAGTTTTGGTTTTAACTCTAAAACTTAACCAAAAATATTTTTGCCTAAAAACCACTGAAAATAAATTAGCTGCAAAATTTATCTTTATCGCCAATTGCCAAATCAATTCTTCTAACCGAGAAAAAATTATCAAAGATAACGAAAAACTAGTTCGCGCACGTTTAAACGACGCTCAATTTTTTATTGCCGAAGATTTAAAAAAGCCTTTAATTTCAAGGCTTGAGCAACTTGATAAAATTGTTTTTCATCAAAAACTTGGCTCAATTTTTGACAAAATAACTCGCTTACAAAATTTGGCTAAATTTTTGGCAATTTTTGTTCCACACACCGATTTAAATTTGGTTAAAAAAGCCGCTAATTTATGCAAAGCCGATTTATCCACCAAAGCAGTTGCCGAAATGCCCGAATTGCAAGGAAAAATCGGCAGTTTTTATGCCCAAAAACAAGGCGAAAATGCCAAAATTTCTGCCGCAATTTACGAACATTATTTGCCGGTTGGTCAATTGTCGCAATTGCCAAAAACAGCTTTGGGAATTGTTTTGTCAATTGCCGATAAAATTGATTCGATTATTGGCTTTTTTTTGGCGAACGAAAAACCAACTTCTTCAAAAGATCCATACGCTTTGCGCCGCGCGGCTCTTGGAATTATCCGCATTGGCTTTGAACATAATATTGCTTTTCCAATTCGTATTTTGGTTGAAAAATCAATCAAAGCTTATCCAAACAAAATGCTAAAAAGTTTTTTGCTAAAAGATGAAAAAAGATTGTCGCAAAATCGCAAAATTTTGGTTGAAGAAATTATTAGATTTTTTGTTGAAAGGCTAAAATCGCACCTCAAAGAAACCGAATTGCTCAACGCCGAAATTGTCAACGTTGTAATCGACGAATATTTGTCAAACCTAAAGGCGCACAAATATTGCGACATTTTATATCTGGCAAAAAAAATTAAATTTTTAGATCAATTCGTCAAAAATCCAGATAACAAAACCCTGATTTTGCTCTATAAAAGATCGGCCAATATTTTGGCGATTGAAGAAAAAAAAGACGGCAAAAATTTTGACTCAAAAATTTTGTTGCTAGCTCTAAAAAATAAACATGAACGCGCTCTTTATCTTACAATCAAGAAGGTTGCGCGCCCTTTTAAAAAGTTGGTAATTAAAGGCGAATTTGAATTGGCTTTCAAGCTTTTGCATGTTTTAGAAATTCCGCTCAATCAATTTTTTGACCACGTAATTGTCAACGACACCGACAAAAATCTGCGCGAAAATCGCCTAGTTTTGCTGTCAAAAATTCGCGCCTTATTTGCTCAAGTTGGCGATTTGTCAAAGATTGAAATTTCTTAAAAATCTGCACCAAAACTCAATTAAAGAAGTTGATTTTTTTCAAAAACCAAAAATCTATTGCGGATGCGCCGAATTATTAGTTGCACAAGCAATTTAACCAAACCCAAATTCAACTGAAAAATCGAATTTGATTAAATATAAAATGACCAACATCAACAAAATAAAAAACGATCTTTGGGAAGCCGCCAATAAGCTAAGAGCTGACTCAAGTTTAAAAACAAACGAATTTGCAACTCCGGTTTTGGGATTGATATTTTTGCGTTATGCCGATTTTAAATTTTCTGAAGCAAAAAAAAATCTCGATAACGAGTTATTAAAACTATCACAACGCCTGCGCGCTTGCTTTAACGAGCCAAACTGGTTTCACGCCAAAGGTATTTTATATCTCGAAGAAAAATCTCGCTTTTCTTACCTTTTAAATCTTTCTGAAAGCGAAGATTTGGGCAAAAAGTTAGAAGACGCCATGAGTTTAATTGAACAAGAAAACAAATCTTTAAACGGAGTTTTGCCTAAAAATTTTAGTCGAATTGAAAAAAACCTGCTTTTTGCTTTGATGAAAATTTTTTCTAAAATGGAAATCGAAAAAATTGAAGGCGATGCTTTTGGCAAAATTTATGAATATTTTTTAGGCAAATTCGCTGGTTCTGAAGGGCAGCGCGGCGGTGAATTTTTT
>CANEUK010000033.1 GCA_947441695.1 Rickettsiales bacterium | reverse complement strand
GTTGGGTGGAGTTTTTATTAAAGTTTTTTGCCGCTTGTGTTTGAGAGTTTTTTTTAACAAGCAAAGAACTTGACGGCCACTTATTTTTTGAAGGTGGGAATTAAATTTAAAAGATAAAATTTTCTATTTTTTTGTTAGTTCCCAAAGGGCAATCGCTGCGGCAACTGATGCATTTAGGCTTTCAACTTGCTTATCGATTTCAATTTTAACCAAAACGTCGCAATTTTTTTTAACTAAACTTCGCAAACCAGTTCCTTCCGATCCAATTATCAAAGCCACATTTTTAAATTCTTTGATTGATTGAATCGAGGCAGCTCCTTCTCCTGCAAGCCCAACGCACCAGTAGTTAATTTTTTTTAGTTTTTCAATCAAGTTGCTTAAGTTAGTAATCGTAAATAACTCCGCCATTTCAATAGTTCCAGCTGAAGCTTTAACCATTGCGGCACTTTCTTTTGGTGCTGAATGCTCACAAAAAATTATTTTAGATACGCCAAATCCAACAGAGCTGCGAATAATAGCGCCAATATTTTGGGGGTCAGAAATTTTATCTAGCAGCAATAAAGTTGGCAGCTTTTGATCAGATGAAAATTTATATAGTTGCTCAAGAAGGTCGTTTTGATTTTTTAGTGGTAAGTTTGAGCAGTTTAATGCAAATCCTTGATGGACTTGGTTTTTTCCAACTAAAGATTCGATTTTTTCGTTTTCAACCACTTTAACCATCGATCTCAAGTGTATCAGAGATTTTTTTACTAAAAATTCTTCTAACTCAAAAATGGTGTTTTTTGTAACCAAAATTTCAAATATTTGGCGACGTTTTTTTTCTAATATAGTTAGGATTGGGTGGCGACCACAGAGCCAAATTCCTAGATTTTTTTTGTTTAAGTTTTGTTGAGATTTATTGGTTTTAAAATTTTGGCTTAAGTTAGTTTTTTTATGCTTAATTAAATTCGACTTATCGTCGAACTTGGCGATCCTTGAATTGCTTTGCTTCAATTGAAGCGGGGCATCTACCATGGATTTTTGATTTTTATGAAAATCGAGATCTTGAATCAGTTTTGTTGTATAGTTTTTTGGCGTTGATAAAGAATAGCTGAAACGACTACTTTTTATAGTCTTTTTTTTCTGATTTTTGTTTTTCATCTTTATTTACTTCAGGTTCCTGTTCTTTAAAAGCTTCTTCGTTCTTAGGTTCTTCTATTTTTTCCTCAATTTTAATGCTGTTTGATTTTTCTAAATCTGTTGATTCGCTTGGTTTAGGATCGTCAGATTTTGGATTTAGCGATTCATTTTCAGAAATTGGGCTTTCTTTCTTTAGAGATATTAAAATTTTAATTTTAGCATCCTTGGTAATTTTAGAATTAATTTCTTTTATTTTATCTTGAATAAGTTGTTGGCGGATATTTTCTTTTACTGCTTCAAAATCTTGTGCTTTGGCATCTCTAACTTCAGAAACTTTAATTAAGTGCCAACCAAATTTTGTTTGAATTGGACTGGAAATTTCTTCTTTTTTGAGCTTCGGCAAAACTTCAAAAATTTCTTTAATTACGTCTTCTTCCATTATGTATCCAATTTCACCACCTTTTAGAGAACTTACTTGATCTATTGAATATTTTTTAGCTAGCTCTGAAAATTTTGGTGCTTTTTTAGCATTTAATTCTTTTTTTAATTTTTCAGCTTCTTCTTTGTTTTTAACAACAATATGAGAAACTAGATATTCTTTTTTTCCATTAAGTTGGTTGATGAGTTCTGAATACTTTTCGCTGATTTTTTGATCATTCACTTCTTCTTTTATCAGAGATTCAACATAGGTTTGGCGCAAAATCTTTTCTTGAAGGTCAACAATTTTTGCTGCGGTTTCTTTGTTATTGGATTTAGATTTTTTGGCTTCTTTGATTAGTTGTTTTTCTAGGTAAATTTCTTTAGCAATAACTTCAATTATTTCACTTGAAAGTGTTTCAATTGGTGGAATTTTAACTTCTTGCTCGGGTGAAGCAAAATTTTCACCTTCAAAAACATTACGTAATTTTTTTTCGACGTCTAATTTAAATATCTTTTGGTTATTGACTGTGGCGATAACCAAATCGTTTTCTTTCTTTAAAAAATAGTAAGAAGTGGCAAAAATAGATGCGGCAACAATGGTTGTGGCAATAAAAATTTTGGTAAAATTTTTCTTTTTTGAATGGCGTCTCATATTTTTAAATTAGAAATTACAAAGTTAGGAGAAAGTTGATATTGATTAAAAATTTTTTCGAGTTGTTTTGAGCTTGGAAGTTGATTGTAGATGGTCTTTGTTGTTTTGGAAAGGATTCCGCCAGTTACTAAAACGCTGTCGATGCCAAAGTTATTTGCGCCCTTAATGTCAGTTTCCATTCCATCGCCAATCATTAATATTTTTTTATTTTGAGGATGATTAAAAATTTCGCAAACATTTTTATAGACTGAAAAAAAAGGTTTGCCGTAAAAAATTACCTCTCCGCCTAATTTTTGGTATTCGAGGGCTAAAGCGCCAGCGCAGATAATTTCTTTACCATTTTGTTTTACCACAACCATGTCGGGATTTACGCAGATTAATTTTAGATTTTGTTTTTTTGCATCGATTATTTGAAATAGTTTTTCCTCTAAAACCGAATCATCATTATCAAAACCAGTTGTAATTGCGAAATTTGCCAATGAAGCTTCATTAACTTTAAAATAGTCTAGACCTTCAAGCAAATCATTGTCTTTTGTTGGGCCGATATAAAAATAATTTTGACCAAAATTTTTGAAGCCATTTTGTTGGTTTTTTTGCAAATCAAGAAAAGTTGCTTCTCCTGAAGATAAAATAAAATCATAAAGATTTTTAGTGATACCGAATTTTTCAAGCACTTCTGCAACCTTAAAAGCTCGGCGCGGAGCGTTGGACAAAAAGCAGATTTTCTTGCCGTTTTGACGGAGAAATAAAATTGTCTCAAGTGCTCCATCGTAAGATTTACTGCCATCGTGAATTACTCCCCAAATATCGAAGATAAAGTAATCGTAGTGGTTGTAAATTTCTTTAAATGAGGAAATTAATTGCATTGATTGTGTTTAAATAAAAGTTTTAACCTTGTTTAAATTATTTAAATTTTAGTTTTCGATTAAAGATTTACTTAGCTTAATTGCTCCTTCAAGACTACTTTTTTTGTATTTCATTTTGATCATGTCGCCTAAGCGAATTGAGTTAATTTTTGCATTATCATCAATAACAACCCAAGAGCTTTTTGGTTCTATTATATCTGCAATTTTACCGCTAGAAATAACTCTTCGCTCAATCTCGTTTTTATTAGTGATTGGATTCTCAATTTCGTATTGACCAATGATTTCAAATTTGTCGTTTTGTTTGATTCCGTCGAGTGAGCCAAGTGAGATTTTAAAAATTGTTTTTTTGTTCAAAATACGCTTTTCTAAAATGTAGCCTTTTTTAGCAAAAGCATTTTTTATTTCGGTTTTTATATTATCAATTGCGTCTTCTCCAGCTTTGCGAACCAAACTGTCATCTCGATCGATGCCTTTGGCTTGATTTCCGCCAATTTGTATCCCTCCTAAATTTAAACCACCATCTTGCTGAACATTTTCGTTTCGTGATTTTTTGCCCGAAAACTCAATTGCTTCAATAACCGTAAGCGAAGGCAGTTCGTAAATTTTTAGATTTCCTGTAACTTCAGAAGAATAAGTAAATTTTGGCGGAATTGAAACTATCTGACCAGTTTTTGGATTAAAAAAAGTGCTGCCAGAAGAGTATTTTGAAATAAATCCGGCGTTAGAAATTGTTCCAGAAATAGCGAATTCAGCAATTTTTGGACCTTCGTAAGAGCCAGTTTTATTAATTTCTAGAAGGGTGATTTCTTTTTGTAGTTTATTAGCCGCTTTTCGATCAACTAACTCAACTAAGCGGTTTTGCGATAAAATATTTTCAACATTATTAGCAATTGAATTGCCGAGTTGAGATTGAGTTGCTACCAAGTTTTCATTTTCATCAAGAGCAAAAACTACAATTTTTGGCGGTTTATTTTCCAAACTTTCTTTGCTTGGCATGAACTCGGTTTTGCTAAGAAATTGTTTTTCATATTTATCAAAGTTTTTGATTGTAGCGCTGCAAGAGGTTGCTATAGCGAGTAAGATTAAGTATTTTAGCTTCATATTTGTTTATTTTTAGTCGGTAATTCCAATTATTTTCAATATTCCTTCTTGTGAAATTTTTTCATCTAACTTTTGCAAGGCTGCCAGATAAGATTCTTTTTCACTGATAATTGAGCTACCGCTTATTTCAATTGAGTTGCTGGCTATTATTTTTTCTTCAGCCAGGTTTTCAAAATCAATTTTTAATTTTGTTGAATATGCTTCATAAACTTTGCTGCTGCGAGATGTTGATTTAATTTTGATTATGATTTGATTGCGATTGCTTGAATTGAGCCTTGGAGAGATTTTTAATTTTTCTTTGTTGAGGTTTTTAAGTATGATTTGACTGATTTCTTTTGATGAATTTGCTTCAAAATAAAACTCAGATTTATCGGAAAGTTTTTCTAATTCATTTTGAAAGTTAGCAATTTTTTGAAGTTTTTCAGTTAAATTAACTTCTTGTTTGGCGCCTTTGAGTATTCGGCTTTTTAATTCAAGTTCTTTGCCCAGTTGTAGAATTTTTAATAGAGAGTTGCGGCGTTGAATAGTGTTTTGGTTTTTTGAGTTTTGATCTAAATTAGCAATTTTCTTCTCTAAAAAAGTTATTTGCTCTTTTTGATCTCTAATAAAGGAATCTCTCTCAATTTCTGTTTCTACAAAAAACTTTTGAGAAGTTTTGGCGCTTTTACTTACTCTAAAATTTACAAAATTAATTTTTTCAACACTTTGCCTAACTTGTTGGCGCATTTCTTCGTTGAAGTCGGTTTTACTTTCTTGACGCAATAAACTTGATTCTGAAGAAATGGTCACAATCAGACGCGAAGCGGCATCAGCTAGTGAATATTTGGTTGCTTCTTCAAGTGTAAAACCTTCGGCGACTCCGTAAAGATTTTGTGAATCATTTTGTTTTGGAGAAATGAACCAAGAGGGTAAGTCGTCTTTTTGTTTTTTCGAGCTGGTGCAAGAAATTGTTGCAAAAATAGCTGTGACAAAAAATACGAAAATGATTTTTTTCATTATTATTCGATTTCTTTTAAAAGGTCTTGGCTATTTTGCTTTGTAGAGTTGATTCGACTTGATGCTGCGCTTGCTTTGTTATTTTTTTCTAAATCTTTGCTTTGAGATTGAAAACAAGAATTTAAAAAAAATATACTGAAGATTATTAAGATTTTTTTTGTCATCTTGGGTAAAAGTGGTTTTTTGATAATTCGTCAGATTTTCAACTTTAGTTTATTAATCTGACGAATTTTAGAAATATTTTTAATTTTTAGCCTTAACTTCTCTTTCTTTTTCCAGTTCGTCAAATAGCTCTTTGGTTGCGGCTTGAGTTTTGCTAATATTTTCGCGACCAATTGCTGAATTAGCAGCGCGGGCAGCAAAAGTTTTTTCACTAGATTCTAAAAATTTGCTATAATCTTCGTTTTTCAAGACCATTTGAATATAAAGCGAACCATCTTTTGCTAAATACATGTTTGTTCTTTTTACGCCAGAAAGGGGCAGATTTTTTACCACATCTATAGTTGCTTGAGCAAAAAATTCTTCCACATCGTCGTTATCATTAACTTTTGCTGATCGTAAAGAGTTTTTGGTGATTCTACTGATTTCTGATCGAATGGTTGCCGCAATATTTGCCTTAGCATCGAGTTCGGCTTTTGGAATTTGGAATTGAATGCCGCCTTTAGAAGGACTTGCAATTCCAACGCCGCCAACACCATCTTTAACGGAAGGATCAATTACCCAAGAAGGTAGATCCGAAAGTTCATTTGTGGAATTGATATTTGAAGTGACTGTTTTTTTTGCACAAGAAAAAGATGTGCATAAAGCAAGAATTGTAGCTAGTTTTAAGATTTTATTTTTCATGATTTTGGCTTTTTTAAACTAATAAAAGAAAGGTGAGGGTGTTTTGTTTTTAAGGAAAAAATTTAAAGCTTAAAAAACTTATTTTTGTTTTTTAGTAAAAACAACTCATAAATTTTCTTTGCGATAAATTAGTAAAATTCCGCTCGATAAACAGATAATTCCAATTATCCAAGTTGAAGCAAAAGTTGAAATTAGACCCGAAGAACCCAATGAATTCATGATGCTAGAAATGATGTAAAAAACCAAACCAACTACAATTCCCAAAAAAATCATCAGAGTTGAATTTTGGTTTCGAATGTGATTTAAACCAAAATAGCAAGCAATTAAAGTCATTGCTGCAAACAATAGCGGCTTGCTTAAAAGAGAATTAAAGTAAACTTTAAATTTTGTTGAGTTAAATCCAGCCATTTTTAAATCTTCAATCAAATTGGGCAGTTCAAAAACCGAAAATAATTTTACGTTTTGAAAATTATTGACAATTTTTTGCATTACAAAGTCAGATTTTAAATTGGTTGAAATTGACAATGTTTTGATCTTTTTGTTTAAAGAATTTTCATCGTTTAAAGTGGCATTTTTCAGTAGCCAAAAATCTTCTTCTAATAACATGGTTTTGGCGTCAATTTTTTTGTAAAATTGACCATTTTTATCAAAAAACCAAACTGTTGTATTTCCTAGTTCGAAATTTTTTTTATATACTTTTTTTGCCTGAATAATTATTTCTTCGCCATTTTTTTCTAAGTTTTTTTGTTTTAGCCAAATACCGTTTCTTAAAATTATCACCTCACGAATTTCTTTATTAATATATTTCGCTTCAAGAGAGTTAAATTTTTGAATCATTTTAATTGAGATTGAGCCAAAAATAGTTACCCAAAAAACACCAAGAAAAAACGCGCTCAAAGCTACTGGTTTTATTATTTGCCACAAAGATAAGCCGCTAACTCTGGCAATAGTTATTTCGCTTTTTGATGAAAATAAAAAAAAAGTTAAAATTGCTGAAATTAGAACTAACGAAGGAACTACGTCGTTTAAAAAATCAGGAATTTGTAAAAAAGACATTGCTAAAATTACAAAAAATGGGGTCGAGTTTTCAGAAGATTTGTCAAAAGCTTCAATCAAATTAATGAAAAAAATTAGCAAAGAAAAGCCAGCAGTGATTTGTAAAAATTTAAGCAAAAAGCTTTTGGCGATGTAGTTATTTAAGCGGTTAAAACTTTTTATCATTTGTTGCCGTTGTCTTTTTTAAGCATTCTAAGTCCAATAAAAAAAAATAACCCAAAACTAAGGTATAAAACTGGTACCAGTTTGTTTGTTATTTCAATCAGGCTGTAGTTTGTAATTGTGATTGCTAAAAAAAACCCAGCCAAAATAAGGGCTAAAACAATATTATTAATATTTCCTCTTCTGTTAAATCCACCGCGCAAAATGCACGAAACCGCAATCATTGAAAAAATAATTGGTAAAAGCGGATAAGTTAATCTTTGGTGAATTTCTGCAATGTATTTTTCGCGCTCAAAATAGTCTGAATCATCGTCAGGATTTATTAATTCTGGCAAAAATCGTTCTTTTGCTTTCCAGTGAGAAATTTTTTTGAATTTTTCGTTTTCAATTAAATTAAAAACATAGTTATCAAAATTTAAAATTTCTGAATTTTTATCGATATAATTAAATTTTTGAATTGTGCCATTTTCCATGTAAAGTAGCACCGAATTTGGCTCGGTAGTAATATTTCCTTTTTTGGCGGTGATGGTTAAAGAATAATCGCTAGATCTTTCGTCGTGCAACAAAATTCCTGAAAGATTGTTTTTTTCGTCGCGGCTTTTTGCGTAAATTGTAAAATTATTTAAACTTTCAAATGTTTGTGGGCTGAAAGTTAAGTTGGTATAATTATTTTTTAAATCAGTGCGCGAAAGCCTTAATTGCTTGTTTGAATAAGGCATTAAGTAAAAAGAAATTATATAACAGCAAATCGAACAAATAATTGCCAAACTAGAAACTGGTTTGGCAATTTCAATTTTGGTTAAGCCAGAGTTTTTTAAAATTGTGATTTCGTTACTTTGGATTAAGCGATTGTAAATAAGCAATATTGCCGCAAAAAGCGACACTGGAATTATAAATAACAGCAACCAAGGCAATACTAGCGCAAATAGGTAAAAAAACTGGCTTAGTTTGATGCCATTTTCGGTGATATATTTTACAAAACCGATGGCGCGACTGAACCAAATTAAGCAAATAAAAATCGAGATGAACGCACCAAAGCCAAAAGCTGTTTTTGTAAAAATATAGCGATTATATAGTTTCAATTTTTAATGGAGTTTTTTTTAAAAACTTTTAGCTAAAAGTTTTATTCAAGTTGATTCAAGAAACAAAGTTTAAATAAAGACCAAAATCTATTGTGGATGCTTGCAAAACAAAGCGCAACTCACTCAAAAAGAAATTAAATTTTTGTGAGTATTTACTTGGACGAGCGTCAATTAATTTGACTCGCACAAGCAATTAAAAACTACCTAAATTCAAAACAAATCTGAATTTGGCTAAATATAAATTTAACAAAAAAACTATGTCAAAAGTAAAAATTATCCTAAATGGCAAAGAAAAATTTTTGAATCAATCAACCAGTTTGGCTGATTTAATTTTGGAGCTTGAATTGGATTTAAAAAAAATTGCCGTAGAAAAAGATTTAGAGATTATAAATTGTAAAAATTTTTCAGAAATTATTTTAGACGAAGGAAGTAGGGTTGAGATCGTTCATTTTATTGGTGGTGGTTAATTTTAGACACCAATTTCATTTTGATTTTGATCTCCTAAAGCAGACCAATAATTTGCCGATATTGTCGGACTTGGCTCCGTTGTATTATTTGGAGTGGAATCATCTATTTTAGGATTTGTATTTGTAGTGATTTGGTTTGTCTCTGGCGTCCATGTTGAATTACCCTCTTCTAAAAGCTCTTCTTTTGTGGGTTTTGGCTCTTTAAATACTTTTTCGGTTTTGACTTTTCCTGAGCCTTCAGTTGCGCTTTGTGCAAAAAACGAAAAAGGCATTTTGACTGATTTTCCATAAAACCAACTTGAAAAAGAATTAACTCGATCAATGGCAGAACCTAAAATTTTAGCTTCGTAGTCAGATTTGTAGCCGTTTTTTTTGGTAATTCCTAAGACGCGTTTAGCAACAAATTCGGAGCTAAATTTTGCTACTTCAAACATTCCTCGAGTAATTCCCAAACAAACAAACGAGGTTAAAGTAAGCGGAAAAAGCAATGCTTTTCCTAAGTTTTTTAATGTTTCGAGCATGGTTTTTTTTAAAAAAATTAATCGCGAAAATTAATAAATTGTAGCGGAACTTCAAAAGTTGCGCCTCGCAAAAATGCAATTGCTTCTTGTAAATCATCGCGTTTTTTGCCGTCAATTTTGATTTCGTTGCCTTTAATTGAAGCCTGAACTTTTAGTTTTAAATCCTTTATTTGTTTGATAATTTTTTTAGCAATTTCTTGCTCAATTCCGTTTCGCAATTTTACTTCTTGTCTTAAAGTATTTCCGCCAGCTTTTTCTTCTTTTTGAAAATCTAAAGCTTTTGCGTCAATTCCACGCTTAACGCAAAACACTTTTAGAGAATCGCGAATTTGTTCTAATTTATATTCGGTTTCGGCGGTTAAATTAATCAGATTTTCTTTGGCTTTTAATTCAATACTAAAAATAGAACCCTTGAAATCGTAGCGATTAGTAAGTTCGCGCATCACCGAATTAACTGCGTTGTCAATTTCTTGTGAATCAACTTTTGAAACTATGTCGAAACTTGGCATTTTTTTTGAGAATTTATAGGTTAATTAATATACCAAAACATCTATCTCTTGATAGTGCTAACTTTGTCTTTTTGGTAAAAATTTGTTCAGAAAATGACGCTGTATCACTTGATACAGCTTACATTTTCAGTCGCAATTTTTCCTCAAAAATACTTCGTTATCACTATCAAGAGAT
>CANEUK010000032.1 GCA_947441695.1 Rickettsiales bacterium | reverse complement strand
TTATCTTCTAAATTTTCGTCAAATTCAACTTGCAAAGCCTTGTTTGACAACATTGTGCGCAAGGTGCTTGTCAAATTTTCTTTGACTTGATTTGTTAATAAATTTTCAGATTTCATTTATGATTTTTTTAAACTTTTTGCTGGAAAAACCTTTTAATACTGCCTCATTTAGCCAAAAAAGTTCATAAAAATTTTACCTTCGTTTTTTTGGTTTCATCCAAGGTTTTGCAAACGCCACTCGAACAATCGGTTAAAAGACCGTTAATTATCGAGTTAAATAATTTAAAAAAATCGCTGTTATTAGAAGAGCTTCCAATGGTATAAGGCAATCCAATCAAGCGGGTTTTGGTTTCTTCTCTTAGCCACAAAACAAATCTTTTATCTTCGAATCGTGCAAAAATTATCGCTTCAACTGGGTTTGCTTTAAGTTTTTTAGCCAAATCATGAAGATAAACCAAATTTGGTTTTTCCCTGGTGTTGGTGTCGTAAATTGTGGTAATTTTTAAACCCAACCAATCAGCTAAATAATTCCAAGAATTGTCGTTTGCCAAAAGTGGCATTCCTTTCAAGATTGAAGCGCGTTCTTCCCACTTTTCTATGGCTTCTTGCCATTTGAGCAAAAAACTATCGTAAGATTTTTGGTAAAAATTAGAATTGATTGAATCAATTAACTTCATTCGTCGTGTGAATTCCTCGGCAATTTTAGTGATATTATGCGGATTTAAATGAACCCGCGAGCCGTTGAGTAAATATTCTTTGCGACCCACCAAAACTAAGGCATTTTTGTCAAAAAATTTCGGACTTTTAATATAATCAATTGCAAGCAACAAACCGTTATCATCGGTAATGGCTTTTAAATTATTGCCTTTGTTGATAGTTGCTGGCAACCAGCTACTTTCTAGGTCGCCGCCCGAACAAAAAACTATTGAAGCCGATCGCGAAGCGGCAATCAAAGCAGATTTAATTCCAACATCTCTTGGATTTTGATCAGAAGTTGTTCCAACTCTTACTTCGGCTTTGTCTTTAACAATTAAGCGCGCAACTTCGCCCCATTCTGGTTCGCAGGCAAAAATAACAATTTTAGCGCTGGCATTTGTAGCGATAAAAAACAGACAAAAAAACAAACTGACTAAAAATTTTTTGCAAAAGCGGATTTGCAACAATGACTTTAAATTCAAAGCCTGATTTGAAACAGAAAATGGCATAAGAAGAATTTTTTTCATTTTATTTTACCAAAAAATTAACTCGAATATCTTGCATTGATTCTGCGGCGCTCTTTGCAAAACGCCATTTTTTCAAACTTTTTAATAGCAAAAAATTCAATTTTGGACTGGCGCAAGGTTTTATTAACTCAACTCGCAAAACCACGCCTTCGCTTGAAATGTAAAATCGCGCAATTGCCTCGCTTGCAAAAGCTTCTTCGCGCAAATCATCTGGAATTTGTGGAAGAGGATTAAAAATTGGCGCAATTTTTTCTTTAGTTTCAGCAAAATGATGGTCGTGTTGCAAAACTTTTTTAGCGGTTTTTAAGTCGGAGCTTTTATCTGTTTTTAAGGTTTTTAGGTTTGATTTTTTAGCTGGTTTTCTTTCTTCAACAAGTTCCCCAATCATTTGGGCATCTATTTCTAGCTCAATTTCAGGAGATGGCGATTTTTTAAAAATTGACAAAGAAAAGCCGCTTAAAATTATCAACCAAACCAACGCAGCAAAAGCAAAACTTGTAAGAGGTTTTTGCATTAATTTTTGGTAATTAGTGAAAAATGTTGCGCTCCGGCAGCTTTGGCAGCAAGCATCGCCAACATCACTTTTCCTTGCGCGGCGTCTTTGTCGCAAAGCACGATTATGGTTTTATCTTCGCCATGCAAAACTTGCTTTAGCCTTAATTTAAGTGTTTCTAGGTCAATTTCTTCTTTTTGTAGAAAAACCAAACCTTGCGCGTTTATGGTTAAAGTAATTTGTTTTTGAGTTTCTACGTTTTCAGCTTTTCCTTGAGTTAAATTTACCGCAATTCCGCTTAAATGCTGCATTGAAAGCGAGGCTAACATAAAAGTTACCAACAAAAAAAACATCACATCAATCATCGGAATAATTTCAATTCGACCTTTTTTTGATTTTCTTGCGCGTTTTATCTTCATTTTTGTTGAAGCTTAATTTGGTCGACAATCTTTGTTCCTAAAAGCTCTAGTTCGTCTAAAGTTTGGTCTTGGCGTTTTGAAAAATAATTAAAAGCAAAAAGTGCAATAATGGCAATTCCAAGTCCAAATGCGGTTGCAATTAAAGCTTCGGCAACTCCGCCAGTTATGGCGTTTGGATTTAACAGGCTGTCTTTTCCCATCAATTTAAAAGAACTCATCATACCAATAATGGTTCCAAGAAGCCCCAATAAAGGAGCGGCGGTAACAATGGTTTCTAAGATCCATAAATTTTGAGCTAAATTTTTTTCGACCAATTTTACTTCATTTTCAGTTTGAGATTCTAAAAACCAAATTGGTTTAGATTTGTTTTTCAAAATTGATTCAAAAAAAATTCGATAAATGTTTTTGCCATCAAGGGACAAAATTTCTTCCTTTAGGTCGTTCCAAGAAAATTCATCGCTAAAAATTAATTGGGGGAGTTTTTTTGGCAAAATCGTCAGTTTTTTGTAAAAAAGAATTTTGTCAAAAATCAAAGCCAAAGCCAAAATAAACAAGAGAGAAAGCGGATAAATCATTGCGCCGCCTAGTTTTAGGGCAGCAAAAATTTGTTCAAAAAAAGACATAATTTTTTAACGAAAATTAATTAGCCAAATAATAAGAGCCAAAAGTTAATAATTTTTACCGATAAAACATCGAATTAAAGTTTCTTTGTAAATTGCCAACAAAGCTATTTTCATGTTGATTGTTAGTGTTTTCATTAGGGCTGATTTCTCGAGCATTGGCTGTTTCAGCATTTTTTTTGATTTGCAGTTTTAACCTTTCGCAACTTCCTTGAATATAATTAACTCCAAACATTGCATTTTTAGACAATTGTTCGCGATCAATTGTTGGGTTTTGTATGATTTGTTCAAGATTTTAAACCACTTCTAAAGGAATATGAGTTGAGCGCAAACCCAAATTTTTATCTTCGTAAAAAGACAAAATGCCACACTTTTTACATTTATGTTGAAACTTTTCAGAAAAATCTTTTTCCCATTGTTCGAATTCAATTTGGTTATTGGCAATTTTATTGCTAGTGCCGCCACAAATTTTGGATTTTTTAATTATATTTAGCGCGTCTTCTAATTGCATTTTAGATTTTGTGCCGTCGCTTTCAACCTTAAAACTAGAACTTGCAACAAAAATAATAATATCAAGCAAGGTATTTTTAGCCTCTTCTAAACCGCCTTCG
This sequence comes from Rickettsiales bacterium, assembly GCA_947441695.1. Lineage (GTDB taxonomy): Bacteria > Pseudomonadota > Alphaproteobacteria > Rickettsiales > UBA1997 > UBA2645. The sequence goes on along the minus strand of CANEUK010000032.1, from coordinate 6,626 downwards.
TAAATGCCATTTTTAACCCTAAAATTATCTTCGCAATCTTTCAGGTGCCAAAAGCTACTTGAGTCAATTTCTGGCACAGAAAGTAGGGTGGTTCTAAGTAAATTTTCAGAACCAATTGCGTTAATCGAGGTTTGCGGCTCTTGAATGGGGTTAAAATTATTGAGAGTTTTGTGAACTTCAATTGTTTCAGTCACTCTAGCCATACTATCAGCAATGTGATAGCGCAAAGCTTTTAGAGCTTCTTTGCTTTTTTGAATCATTATTCTTGAAGAGAGTTTGGATTCATGGTCTCGCCTAACAAAATCAGGTATATCCAATTTTTTTAAAGTTGGTTCGTTTAAACTCGTTGATTCAAAGTTATCTAAATTAGGATTTTTGAGTTCAAATTCACCTTTGATAAAAAAAGGCACCAATCTTTTAATTTGATAGTTGGAATCTCGTTTATTTAATGTTAAAAGCTCTTTTATTTCGTTTTCATTTTTATCAAAAAAATTTTTCAGTTTTTTAATTACCGAACCTTCCAATTCGCTTCCTTTTAAAAAATCTTGGTTCGCATTTAGGCGATTTTGCAACTTGGTTAATTTTTCTTCAGAAGTTTTACCAAAGTAAGATCGATCGTTAATTAAGTGATGAATCAAAGATAGCGCTTTGACGTTGGCTAGTTTGGTTGTGATTGAATCAAACTCTAAATCTAGCTCTTTTAAAATGCTGGCGTGCCTTTTTTTTACTGGCTTGTCGAGATGTTTTTCAAAAAGATGAATAGGATTAAACTTAGAAAGCTCTTCTTCGACAAATTCTGAAATTTTTCCCATAAATTTTCGTTCTTTTCCTTGGTAAGTAATTCGCGAAGCTGTGCCGCTAAGTACTAAAGGAGTTCCTAAAGCAAAAATTGGACCAGTTACAATAAGTCCAGCTCCTGTCATTCCAGCTAAGGTTCCGCCAGCCATAAGAGCCTGACCCAAACCAGTTGATTTGCCATATTCGATACTGTGTTTTTGGGTGAATTTTTTTTGTTTGGCAAAAATTTCTTGTACATTTTGCAAAGTTGATTTTTGCACAAATCCTTGGGCGTGTTCGACAAAAGTTTTTTCGATTTTTTCTAAAGCTTCATTTTGTTTAACGCCTTGTTGCCAAACATTTATTCCGTAGACTGACAACAAAACTTGAGCAACCAAAAAAGTAGCGCCCGAAGCGAGATTTAAAGCTGGAATTGCCGGTTGCAAAGCTGGCGAAGAATTGATTCCGTTGGCTATTGAAACTCCAGAACTTGCGGTTGCTTCAATAACTCCGCCAAGCATTAAGGTTAATCCACCAAATCCGGTCCAACCAATTTTTTTTACTAACTGAAAAACTAATTCTTTGTTTTTTAAAGATTGATATTGACCAATAGCGTATGAGATTTGGTCTATTTTTTTATCTGTAAAAAAATCTTTTGTAAAATCTTGGTTTTCTGGCAAATCTAGCTGAAATTTTTCTTGCAAAACGCGCCGATTTTCTTGGCTAAAATTATGCAAATTTTGCAGCTTAATTTTAATGTCATCTTGCCCAGAAAGTATTTGTTCAAAGCGGTGTTTGGCTTCTTCATATTCATCTTTCATGCCCAAAACACCAAGCAAAGTAAAAGGAATTGCAAGAGTTAAAACACATGCCGCAGCAACATGAGAGCCGGTTCCATGAAAAAGTCTTCCTATCATTTGGGCGGCGTCATCAAATCCGTCGGCTGATTTTATATTGTTAATTAAGGTTTCAAAAAAACTATCAGCATCTTTTGATAATTTTTCTGGATCATGAGAGTGTAAAGCTGGACTAAATCCATCAAAAAAAACATCTTTTAAATCTGATTCTTCGCTTTTGGTTTCAATCAAATTTGGTTTTTGTTCTTGAATCAATTCTAAACTTTTACTTGGCGCATCTACAATATTTTTCCCTTGGTGAAAGATTGGATTTCTAAATCTTAATCTTTCTGCAATTACAAGCGGATTAAATTCTTCATTTTGTTCATCAGGTGAATTAAATGGTTTATTGGGCAATTTGGAAAAAGTAGTTTTTTTCATTTTAAAATAAAGTAAAAGGTTAAAAAAAATTCCTTATATTTATACAAAGAAAAACAATCTTAGATTGTCAAGCTACTTATCAAAAATCTTTTATGACCAATTAAATAAAAAATCGTAATTTGACTTCTGTTTTAAAGACTTTGTTTAAATTAATTGGCTTTTTTAAGCTAACAAAATTTGTTAATTTAATTTGAAAAAAAATAAAAATTTAGCAAATTTTTTTACAACTTATGATGGCAAAAACAGCGGGCAAAAAAAATGCCTAAAAATTATTTCTTTTCAAAAAAGCGCAACTTTTGCAAAAGTTCTATAAAAAAACTTGGTAAATTTGAACTTAGATTTTAGGTTTGGTCAAAACAAAGTATTTGCTTTAAAACAAGTGTTAAAAAATGGTTGTTTTTTTTAAAAAACATTCGTCGGCCCAAAAAACATCAAACAAAATTTCATGACATCTCAAATTCTTAATCTTTTGCAAAAGATTGGGCATTTTACTTTGGCGAATTTATCCAAGCTTGGCGAAATTATTTTATTCGCCGCAAATGCTCTAAAACATTGCTTTGCGCCGCCATTTTATCCGCGATTAATTTTGCGCCAGTTTTTGCGAATTGGTTATTTTTCTTTGCCCGTTGTTGGATTGACCGCAATTTTTTCTGGTGCGGTTTTGGCTTTGCAAAGCTATTCGGGTTTTTCTCGTTTTAACGCCGAAAGCACAATTGCCACGGTGGTGGTTTTGTCGATCACGCGCGAACTTGGGCCAGTTCTTGCTGGTTTGATGGTTGCGGGTCGAGTTGGTGCGTCAATGGCGGCCGAAATTGGCACCATGAAAGTAACCGAGCAAATTGACGCGCTTCGCACGCTTTCAACTAATCCGTTCAAATATTTAATTGCGCCCCGCGTGATTGCCGGAGTTTTGATGTTGCCACTTTTGGTTTTAATCGCCGACATTATCGGCGTGATGGGCGGCTATTTGGTTAGCGTTTATAGTTTGGGTTTTTCTTCGGGGCCTTATTTGGCAAATACCTTAAAATTTTTAGAAACAATTGACGTAGTTTCTGGTCTTACTAAATCTGCTTTTTTTGGTTTGGTAATTTCGATTATGGGCTGTTATTTTGGCTATAATTCCAAAGGTGGCGCCGAAGGAGTTGGAATTGCCACAACCAATGCGGTTGTGTCGGCGTCGATTATGATTTTATTACTAAACTATTTTATTACGGGCTTGTTTTTTGGATAGTTTTGCAAAAAAACATTGTCGCAAATTCTAACTTTCGCTTCAAATTTTGTCGTTATTTTGTTTTTTTGCTCCTCGTGGATATCTTTATCCACTGCGCCGTGAAAAAAAACAAACTGCCAAAATTTTTTTTGCAAAAGCGGATTAGCAAAAGCGGATTTTCGATAGTGCCAAAAAAAATCATCTAAACAAAGCAATTCTAAAAAACGGCTTGCATTTTAATAAAAACTCAACTTTTTTCCAAATTGAAACAACTAATTAATTTTTCTTACCAAATGAAAAAAATAACTTTTAAATCAACCCCATCAAGGATTGCCGCAATTATTTTTACTCTTGTTTCGAGTCAAGCTTTGGCTCAAAATCTTCAACAAAATTCTGACAACAAAGTTGCAACCAACCTAGAAAATTCAGCAAACTCAACAACATCTTCAACTTCAGAAACTTTGGCAATTAGACAAGCCCAAAACTTATCAAAAACAGATTTTGAATCAAAAGAAGCCAAACCAACAGAAACAACTCAAAAAGAAGCCAATTTAGAAGAAACCGAGTACGACTATATCTACATTCCAGGCCCCGGCAACTCGTCTTTTTACCTAAAAAAACCAAGAAAAAAACTTGCCAAAAACCAAATTTCTGAAAGCCAAAACCAAACAGAAATATCAAAAAACAATTTACCAAAAAACCCCTACGAACAAAAAACCGCTTTGTCAAAAACATCAGGCGCATCAAAAATCAAAACCCAAGGTCACTATTTTGGAGTTAGCGGCGTTTTAAACAAACTTATCTACCACGAAGAAAGCACTGAAGAAGAAACTATATTTGTCAATAACAACGACGATGAGATCATAAGAATTTTATCAAAAAAAATCAAAAAACCTTCAAGCTCTGGAAATGGAACTGGCATGGGCATTAGCTATAAATATGCCCTAAATTTTAACGATTTTTTTATTGCACCGGGGTTCTTTTATGAAAAGCTAAATACATCTGTTAGTGGATCGACAAAAACCTATACTCAAGGAGAACATAGCGTTACGAGAGCTGATATAAATGATCGATATGGTTTTGTTGCTGATATTGGATATGACTTCAACCAATTTATCTCCCCTTATTTTATAGCTGGCTATTCTTGGGCTAGATATACATCAAAAAACGGAGCTGTTAGTTTTGATGGAGAGAAACAATCAAATTTAGAAAAATCCATCAGTGCTTCTTATGTTTATGGGCTTGGCATTAAATCTGCCTATAATCAAAATATTTCATTTAATTTTGAGCTACAAACCCAGAGTATTGAGATGAAAACAAATACCAATTTTCCGCTCAATGATTTTGGCTATCAAGCTAACTACAAAGGTCGCCTAAACACCCTAAAACTTGGCGCTTTCTACAATTTTTAAACAAAAATTCTAATCAATTTTTTTTATCAACTTATTTGCATTTTTTAATAAAATTTAGCCAAAACTTATGCCAGAAAACACTGAACAATATACTGAATCAGCGATCAATTTATCTGAAGCAGCAAAAAGAGTTTCTAATATTCAAAACTATGCAAATGACGAAATAGATTTGATATTGGAGACAAGTTCTCCTGAAAATACAATTGTCGTGCCAGTTGGGCTTTCTGTAAAAGAGTTTTTAGATAATCAAGATGAAGAAGAGCGAAAAGAACAATTGATAGAAAAAATAAGAATTAGAAGAGAATTAATACAAAATGGGACTTCTCTTAAAGAGTTTTTATCTAATCAAAAAGAATCGATACGAAATGAGGATGATAATAGGGAGCGTTTAAAAAAAGCTCAAAAAGCTCTTTTAGGAACTCTAAATAATCTTGAAACATCGCAAGAAAGAAAATTTAAAGAAATTCTAAAGTCTTTCAAAGAAAGCCCAACCGTTGATCAATTACTATTTCCAATTCACTTAAAAGAAGGACATTTTACAGCTCTCCATATAAAAAAGTTTGTTGATGAAAAAGGTATTCAGTCTTTCAAAGCTTCTTATGTTGACCCAATTGGCAAACCTTTAGAAATAACAAAATCAGATCCAACAATGATTCAAAAAGCCTTTGGAGCTTTTTTTGGAACTAATCCAATCGAAAAACCTTTGTTTTCTAAAAACAACTCTATTCCAGATCATATTAGCCTAGTTTTAGAAATTGGTTTGGGCATTGAACCAAACCAAATTTTAGTTAGCACCACCCAAATTCAAAGCACCAAACTTGATTCAAGATTGGGATTGATAAAACAGGCAACTAATAATCATTGTGGTGCTTTTGTGGTTGAGGCTCTTTTGGCTTTGTCGCGCCAAGATTGGAAAGTTTTAGAAGATGGAAAAATTGTCCGTAAAGATTCTGAAAATAAATACGTGACCCTTCCGGGCGATAAACTTGATGAAGACGCTTCAAATCAATATGGGCTTGCTCTTAGAGACATTCACCTAGAAAACTTGCAAGAAATAGACAAAGAAAACGAAGAACAAATTGAAGGTTATAAATCGGTTAAATCAGAGATTGAATCAGCTCAATTGGAGCTTCAAAAAGTAATATCTAAAACTATCGTCAAACCCAATAATAATCTTAGAGCTTTTTCAAAGTCAGAACTTCTTGCTAGAACACTCTTTTTGACGGCTTCGATGGCAAGCAAAATACAACCCAAAAGTGCTATTGAAAGTGCTCAAACATTAAATCGCGAGGATTCTTCAAAAGCTCTTTTAAGTTCATCAGCTAGTAGTCATAATTCTACGGCTTTATCAACAAACTCTTCAAACCATTTGAATTCTGGTTCTAAAGTAGGTGTGTTGGGGTTGGTTACTCAAAGCAAAAGACCAACCAGATTCCCAACTCAAAGAGTTATTACAACAAGAGTTCCAACTCAAGCAGTCATTACAACAAGAGTTCCAACAAAACAGCCAACTGACGCACCTCCTGTACCAACATCATCACTTCCATCGGGTCAGCCAAGCGGACAACCGGTTGTAAAAACTCCAACAAGGCAACCAAGCGAAACACCAACCAACCAAAAAAGAGTAGCTCCATCAAGACAGCCAACTGGCACACCATTCGTAAATCCATCAAGTGGTCCAACTAGCACACCAAATGGAGTAGTTCCATCAAATAATCCAAGCGAAACACCAAGCGGACAACCAGTTTACTCACCATTCGTAAATCCATCAAGTGGTCCAACTAGCACACCAAGCGAAACACCAACCAACCAAAGTGGAGTAGTTCCAACTAGCACACCAAGCGAAACACCAACCAACCAAAGTGGAGTAGTTCCAACTAGCACACCAAGCGAAACACCAAGCGAACAACCAGCTATCGCACCATTCGCAGCTCCATCAAGTAATCCAAG
>CANEUK010000031.1 GCA_947441695.1 Rickettsiales bacterium | reverse complement strand
TGAACAACCAACAAATGCGCCAAATTTTCCAAGGCGCAAACTTAATTTGCCTTTTTTACAAGTTGGACATTCGTCTTGCAAAACCCCTTCTTTGTCAAAACCCAAAATTTGACCAACAACTTTTTGATTTAAAACTTCAAGAACATCGCCAAATGGCTTTTCGCCAACTTCTTTGGTGTTGGCGCTAAAATCTTTCCAAAACTTTTTTAAAAAACTTTTCCAGTTCATTTTGCCGTCAGAAATAACATCCAAAGCGTCTTCTAAATGAGCCGTATAATCAAATTCAACATATTTGGCAAAAAATTCTTTCAAAAAAGTAGTGACAATTCGGCCGCGTTGCTGGGGAAAAAATCTTTTTTTATCAAGTTTAACATAGCCGCGATCTTGTAAAACCGAGATTGTAGCGGCATAAGTTGAAGGGCGACCAATTCCAAGTTCTTCCATTTTTTTAACCAAACTTGCTTCGGAATATCTTGGCGGCGGCTCGGTAAAATGCTGATGCGGCTTCACTTCGATTAAGCCTAAATTTTCTTTTTCTTTTAATTCTGGCAAATTTTGCTTGGTGTCATCTTCTTCGTTTTCATTGTCGTCGCGACCTTCGCGATAAACTTTATAAAATCCGTCAAACCTAATTGTTGAGCCATTTGCGCGGGCTTTGGCATAAGTTGGAATTGTGATAATTTCGGCAACAACCTGATCAAAAATTACGTCCGCCATTTGCGAGGCCAAAGTTCTTTTCCAAATCAAGTCATAAAGCGCAAATTGAGCATCATCGAGATATTTTTTAACTTTGCTTGGTTCTAAAGAAAATTCAGCTGGACGAATTGCTTCGTGGGCTTCTTGGGCATTTTTGGCTTTGCTTTTAAAAAGATTTGGCGTTGCTGGTAAATATTCTTTGCCATAAAGATTTAGAATTTTTTCACGCACATTTCCCAAAGCTTCGGCAGAAATTTCAACCGAATCGGTTCTCATGTAAGTTATTAAACCTTGCGCCACGCCTTGAATTTCTAGACCTTCGTAAAGTTTTTGCGCCACTGACATAGTTGTTTTAGCCGAAAATCCGAGTTTGCGCGCCGCTTCTTGTTGCAATGACGAAGTAGAAAATGGCGGATTTGAGCGGCGTTTTGCTTGCTTTTTGGTGATTGATAAAACTTGGTATTTTTTAGACGCTAAAAGCTCTTTAATTTCGTTAGCTTGCGCCTCATTTGTAACCGAAAACTTTTCTAGTTTTTTGCCATTAATTTCAAAAATACTGGCTTGAAAAGCTTCGCTGGCGGCGTTTTTTAAATCTAGCTTGATGTCCCAATATTCTTCGCTTTTAAAGATGTCAATTTCGTCTTCTCGGTCGCAAATTAGGCGCAAAGCCACCGATTGCACGCGTCCTGCCGAACGACTTCCGGGCAGTTTGCGCCACAAAACTGGCGACAAAGTAAATCCAACTAAATAATCCAAAGCGCGTCGCGCTTGTTGGGCATTGACTAAATCCATGTCGATATCGCGGGGATTTTTAATTGCCTCAATAACTGAATTTTTAGTGATTGAGTTGAACGAAACACGCTCAACTTTTGTGTTGGGTTTGATGATTTTTTTGGATTTTAAAACCTCTAAAACGTGCCAAGCGATTGATTCGCCTTCGCGATCTGGATCGGGAGCTAAAATAATTTTTTGACATAATTTTGCGCTATCAACAATTGCTTTTACTTGTTTTGCCGATTTTGACGAAACTTCGTAATGCATCGCAAAATCATTGTCTGGTTCAACAGAACCATCTTTACTTGGCAAATCGCGAATATGACCAAAAGACGCTAAAACTTCGTAATCTTTGCCTAAATATTTGCTGATAGTTTTTGCCTTAGCTGGCGACTCAACGATTAGAAGATTTTTCATCTGCTATAATTTAAAATTTAGGTAAATTTTTTATACGCTTCTGCGTATAATTCGACCTTTTGTTAAGTCGTAAGTTGTCATTTCGACTTCAACTTTATCGCCTTTTAAAACTCTTATTTTGTTTTTTCTGATTTTGCCCGAAGCATGAGCTATGATTATGTGATTATTTTCGAGCTCAACTTTAAAAATTGTGTTTGGCAAAACTTCAATAACGATTCCGTTCATTGATAATAGGTCTTCTTTTGGCATTATTTGATAATTTTAATTGATTATAGAGGCAGGATTTTTTTTGAAAAAAATAATTTAACTTAGATGTGCGCGCGCTTAATTAAATTCAAACTTGGTTCAAATTTGATTAAGCGCAACTGTTTTTTAAAATCTAGGTTTTGCAATCGATCTCAAATGAAAAAAGAGAAATTCAAATGAAGTTCAAATTTGATTTAGCAAACAACCCCCAAAACGTGGCAAATTGCCAAAGTAAGTTCAAAACGATTTAGGGTGTAAAAATGAAAATCATTAACCCCAGCGTCATGCAAAATGCGGCAAAGTTCTGTTGCCACAATTCCGGCAATTAACTGGCGCGTATCTTGCTTTTCATCAAGATTTTCAAAAATTTTATCCATCCATTTCGGAATTTTTGCGCCGCACATTTTAGCAAAATGTTTGGTTTGTTTAACGTTACTAACCGGCAAAATTCCCGGAACTATTGGCACATTAATTTGACGTTTTTGGCACTTTTCAACAAAAGAAAAATAAACATCAGAATCAAAGAAAAACTGCGTGATAATGCGAGTTGCGCCCGCATCAATTTTGCGTTTAAGATTGTCTATATCTTCGTCAAAACTTTTGGCTTCTGGATGTTTTTCGGGATAACCCGCAACCGAAATTTCAAAATCGCCAGCTTTTTTTATGCCCGCAACCAATTCATTGGCAAACTTATAACCATTTGGATGAAGCTGATAATTTGGGCTAGAAGCTGGCATATCGCCGCGCAAAGCCACAATATGGCGAACGCCAATTTGCCAATAATTGTGCAAAATTTCGTCAATTTCTTCTTTCGACGCCGCCACGCAAGTTAGGTGCGACGCTGGCTTAAGATGGGTTTCGTTAATAATGCGCTTGATAGTTTGATGCGTTCTTTCGCGAGTTGATCCGCCAGCGCCATAAGTGACCGAAACAAAGCTTGGATTTAGGTTTTTTAAATTAGAAATTGCTTCCCAAAGTCGGGTTTCCATTTCTTCGTTTTTTGGCGGAAAAAACTCAAACGAAACATTGATTTCGCGCCTTGCCAGCACAACTTCTTCGAGTTTGTTGGTATAAATTTTCATAAAAAAAATCGAGAAAAAAAGAGAAAATTTTGTGGAAAAAGATTTTTCAAAAACAAGTTCAATTTATTTAGACAGCGTTTTGGTTTTTTGATCTTGGTTGTTAAAAATTTCGTCAATCGCTTTAAAAAGTGGTTCAAAATTTTTAAAGTCTTCTTTTTCGAGATTAAAAATATTTTTACGTAGAATTTTCTTATTAACTTGAACAACATCAATTCCACCGCCAGGATTTTTGGTGCCATTATGCGCACCAACTTTCTCTAACGCAGAATCTTCAAACAAATGCTCCATGTCTAAATAATGATGAATTTCCCCTTCTACATATTGTCTGCGAGATTCTGGAACTGGAATCAAAATTGCCCAAACGCAATCACAGTCTTCTCTTTTTCTTTTAAGGCAGGTTTCTTTCGAGCCATACGGTTTTTTTGCATCGCTCCAATTCTTGTTTAAACCATTAAAAGTATTAAAGGCTGCATCAAAATCAAAAAGCCCGATTATCTTACGCCCTTTTGACTCATCCATTGCCACTGGATCTAAAAATTTTTTTAGCTCATCTTTTCCATGTTTAGACAAAATTTCAAAATCACATTTTTGTTCAAAAAGATTTGAAAAACTTTCTTTGTCGCATTCTATGCCTTTCAGCTTCAGCCAACTTATTTTGTAAATATCAGTTATTTCGTCTTCGACGAAAAGCTGCTTTTTTTGCTTCGGATGCAATTTTTTGTCCAACTCTTCACTTAGTTTTTCGTAAAGTTCAATGATTCCAAGTTCTTTATGTAAAGAATCTTCATCATCCTCATAAAGCCCTTTCATAGTTCCTTGCACAGTGTCAATTTCTCCAATCAAAGATCTAGAAAGACCAACATCTTCATCCTCTTCTTTTTTTACTCGATAAGAAGAAACCCCTTCGCCCTTGAGCGCAATAAATGGAAAGGCATGAGAAGTAATAAATATCTGCTTTTTTTGAGAAAATTCCAAAAAATCTTGCGCAAACTCAAAACATTTCAAAGTTTCGTAAGAGCTTTCTGGCTCTTCAAAAGCCCAAATTACTCTTTCTGAACCAGAAGAAATTTCATTAAGAATTGCTGGAATAAATCTAGCCTGAATTCCGTCGCCCCTATCAAACAAAGAAATGTCGTTGCTGGTTTTGACTCTGAGTGTTGCAAAAAAATCTACCAATTTTTTTGGAAGAGCAAATTGAGCATCAACTCCAGCACTTTCTTTAAAATCGTTAAAAAGTTTTTTGGTTTCTTCTTTTATAGTATCTTCAAGTTTTGGCATCATTTCTTTCAAGCCGCCAAGAGTAGATTTTTTTCTCTTATCTTCTTTTTTTAAAATGTGATTTTGCAATTCTTGAAAAAGAAAATTAAAAAATTGGCGATCTTTTACAGCTGGAACGTAGTTAAATTTAATACTATTAATAAAATTTGTTAGATGCCCTTTGTTTCTATTTTCTTCACCACTCAAAACTTTAACTTCAGTCTCTAAAAGTTGATTGGACTTTCCCCAAGTTTTTTCTGCATAAAATCTTTTAGGCAATTTTGAATCTCTTTTAACGTTCAAAAAATCAATTTTAATCTTAACAACCAAATCTCTTTCTCGGGCGTCTTTTTTTTGCGTATTTTGTTGTCGATTTTTTTTATCTTTGGCGCTTCTTGCTTTATGAGATTTTGACAAATCTCTTTCCCAATTAAATGGAGTATTTGGAGAAATTTCATCGTTAAAGAATAAATTTAACGCTCGAAGAACATTTGATTTTCCAGAATCGTTTGCTCCAGAAAAAATGTTTAAATCTTTTAAATTTATTATCTCCGACATCTTTTGTTTCTTGTCTTTGCGATTTCCATCAAAAGATCTGAAGTGCTTAATTGTAATTTTTTCAATTATTCTCATTTTTTATATTTCTTGGTTCTTTGGTATTTTTTTTAAGAAAGATTTAGTTTTTAATAAATCTGCTTCCGGGTTTGATTGGTGCAATTGATTGCAATTCTGGCGGCACGTTGTTTTCGTCAAAGGTTTTTACGTTGATTTCTAGCAGCGAAATTACTGGCACGCTCATTTTTTCTTCTAAATTTTCGTCGCCGCTGCGATTTACCAAACAACATTCTGCCACAATTTTTGCGCCAAATTTTTTGACTAAATCGAAAGTTTCCAGCGAAGATTTTCCGGTTGTAATAACATCTTCAACCACCAAAACTCGCGCGTTTTTTTGCAACTCAAAACCGCGTCGCAGCTCGAATTGTCCGTTTACTCTTTCGCAAAAAATTGTCGGCAAACCAAGTTGACAACCCATTTCATAGCCAACCACCACGCCGCCCATTGCGGGGGCAACCACAATATCGGCAAAATTTTTGCCCAATTTGCTTTCAATTTTTTTGGCTAATTCGCCGCAAAGTTTTTTGGCAACTTTGGGCTGCATCAAAACCCGCGCGCATTGCATATAAGTGTCAGAATGCAAACCCGAAGATAATATAAAATGACCTTTCAAAATCGCCTTTACGGCGACAAATTCTTGTAAAATTTCTTGCTCTTTTAGGCTCATGATTAATTGTAAAAAAAATTTTAAAACGGCAATTTGGCCAGCAAAATCAAGTTCACTTAAAAAACATGCAAGACAAAAAATCTTACGCAATTTCGGCAATTCGCACAATTGAAACCGAAATTGAAGGCTTAAAATCTTTGCTCAATTTTTTTGACGAAAACTACATCAAAGCAATTGACTTAATTTTAGCTTGTCAAGGGCGCGTAATTATTAGCGGCATGTGAAAAAGCGGACATATCGCGCGAAAAATTGCCGCAACTTTTGCTTCAACTGGCACGCCAGCTTTTTTTATTCACCCGGGCGAAGCTAGCCACGGCGATTTGGGCATGATTACCAAAAATGATGTGGTAATTTTGCTTTCTAATTCTGGCGAAACCAAAGAACTCAAAGACATAATTTATTTTTGCAAAAGGTTCGAAATTCCAATTATTGGAATAATTAGGCGCGCCGAATCTGAACTTGCAAAAGCCAGCGATGTTGCTTTGGTTTTGCCGCCAATTCCCGAAGCAAATTCTGTCAACGCTCCAACCACTTCAACCACCATGATGTTGGCTTTGGGCGACGCTTTGGCGGTTAGTTTAATTGACGCTCACGGTTTTAATTCAGAAAAATTTGGCACTTTTCATCCGGGCGGAAAATTGGGTTCAAATTTTTTAAAAGTAAAAGAACTAATGCGCGCCAGCAAAGACACGCCAATGGTTTTTGAACAACAAAAAATGTCCGAAGTTTTGCTTGAAATGACTTCAAAAAATTTGGGTTGCACCGGAGTTTTAAATAAATCTGAAGAATTGGTTGGAATAATTACCGATGGCGATTTGCGCCGCCATTTAATGGTTGATATTTTGCACCAAAACGCCGCAGAAATTATGACTAAAAATCCTACCACCACAAACCCTAAAACCCTTGCGGTTGAAGCAATTGCGGTGATGAACAAAAAATCAATTACCAGTTTATTGGTTTTAGATGACCAAAAAAAACTGGTCGGAATTTTGCACCTTCACGACTGTTTGCGCAGCGGCGTGGTTTAAAATTTAATTTCTTGGCAAAATCCATTTTAAACTATGAAAAAATCTTCAAACAAAAACCTGCACAAAGCCAAAGATTCAAAGAAAGACGAGTTTTATACTCAACTTTGCGACATTGAACTAGAACTCAAAAATTACAAAAATCATTTCCAAGACAAAGTTGTTTATTGCAATTGCGACGACCCGCGAGTTAGCAATTTTTTTCATTATTTTTCGCACAATTTTGAGAAATTGAAATTGAAAAAATTAATCGCCACTTGTTACAAAAACCAAGATATCGATTTGTTTAGTAAAAACGACAGCGAGCGTGCGATTTATTTGGAATATGAAGGTGATAAAAACGGCAATAATTTGCCCGATAAAAATGAAATTGGCGTTAAATCTTTAAAAGGCGATGGCGATTTTAGAAGCGAAGAATGTATCGAGCTTTTGAAACAAGCGGATATTGTGGTGACAAATCCGCCATTTTCGCTGTTTCGCGAATATGTTTCGCAGTTGGTTGAATATGATAAAAAATTTCTGATTATCGGCAACATCAACGCACTTACATATAAAGAAATTTTCAAACTAATTAAGGAAAATAATGCTTGGTTAGGTGTTAATATGGGTCGTGGTATCTCGGGATTTATAGTTCCATCGCACTATGAACTTTATGGAACAGAAGCTCGTATTGACGAGTCAGGAAGCAGAATAGTTTCAACAAATAACTGTTTGTGGTTAACCAATTTAGATCACAAACAACGTCACGAAGAGTTGATTCTCTACAAAAAATACACGCCGCAAGAATATCCAAAATATGATAATTACGATGCCATAAATGTTGATAAAACCAAAGATATTCCAGCCGATTATGCTGGCGCGATGGGTGTTCCGATAACATTTTTAGATAAATATAATCCCGCACAATTTGAAATTATAAAATTCAGAAAAGGCGATGACGAAAAAGATTTGTCGATAAATGGCAAATGTCCGTATTTTCGAATTTTAATCAAAAACAAAAAACCACAAAAATGAAAAACCAAATAAAATTATTTGAAGATAAAAAAGTTCGCAGCCTTTGGAGCGAGCAAGACGAGCAATGGTATTTTTCTGTTGTTGATGTGATTGCAATTTTAACCGAAAGCCCGCGAGCTAGAAAATATTGGAGCGCATTAAAGACAAAGCTAAAAAACGAAGGCAGCGAGTTGTCCCAAAACTTGGGACAACTGAAAATGTTATCCGAAGATGGCAAATTTTACAAAACCGACGTCGCAACAATTGAGCAAATTTTTCGCCTTATCCAATCAATTCCGTCAAAAAAAGCTGAACCTTTCAAACTTTGGCTGGCAAAAATTGCCAGCGAAAGATTGGACGAAATGCAAGACCCCGAACTAACAATTGACCGCGCTTTACAGCAATATTTAAACCTTGGCTACAGCCAAAATTGGATAAATCAGCGGCTCAAAAGCATAGAAATTAGAAAAGAATTAACCGACGAATGGAGACGTTTAGGATTAAAAGAAGGGCAACAATTTGCCAGCCTCACCGATATTATCACCAAAAGTTGGAGCGACAAAACCACCAAAGAATACAAGGCTTTAAGGGGCTTAAAAAAAGAAAATTTGCGCGACAACATGACCAACGTTGAACTTATTTTAAATATGTTGGCTGAAGCTTCGACCAAAGATATTTCGCAAGCTGTAAATCCTAAAAACTTTGAAGAAAGTAAGAAAGTTGCAAAGCAAGGCGGCGCAATTGCGGGCAATGCTCGCAAGGAATTAGAAGCTAAAACTGGTAAAAAAGTGGTGGTTGGGTTAAATGCTAAAAAATTTTTAAAAGACAAAAACTAAGAAATGAAAATCGAATTAAAAGAAATAACGGTTCGCGAGCTTACGGAAAGCTATCAAGACAACGAAGAAAATGGAGTTGTTGGATTTGGCGGAAAGTTGGATATTCGCCCTCCTTATCAAAGAGAATTTATTTACAAAGATAAGCAAAAAGAAGCGGTGATTGAGACTATCACAAAAAATTTTCCGCTTAATGTTATGTATTGGGCGGTTCAAGAAAATGGCGGTTTTGAAGTGATTGACGGGCAACAAAGAACAATCTCAATTTGCCAATATGTTGAAGGTGATTTTTCGGTTAAAATTGGCAATTTTTCGCAACCGCGAGCTTTTCACAATCTTCAAAAAGACGTTCAGGAGCAAATTTTAAACTATAAATTAATGGTTTATTTTTGCTCGGGAAGCGACAGCGAAAAGCTGGAATGGTTCAAAACAATTAACATCGCTGGCGAAAAATTAACCGATCAAGAACTTAGAAACGCGGTTTTTTCAGGCTCATTTGTTTCTGACGCTAAAAGATATTTTAGCAAAAATGGTTGCGCGGCTTATGGCTTGGGAAGCAATTATTTGAAAGGCTCGCCGATTCGCCAAGAATATTTGGAGACAGCAATTGACTGGATTTCAGGCAGCGAAATTGAAAATTACATGTCTAAAAATCAGCGCGAGCCAAACGCCAATGAATTATGGCTTTATTTTCAAAGCGTTATTAATTGGACAAAAACAACATTTCCAAAATATCGCAAAGAAATGAAGGGTTTGGCTTGGGGTGAATTTTATAATGAATTTAAAGACCAAAAATTTGACCACAAAAAGCTCGAGGAAGAAATTTCCAAGCTTATGCAAGATGAAGATGTAACGAGCAAAAAAGGAATTTATGAATATGTTTTAACCCGCAAAGAAAAGCACTTAAATATTCGGGCTTTTAATGATAATCAAAAAAGAGAATCTTTTGAAAAACAGAAAGGAATTTGCGTGAAATGCGAAAGTGAATGTAAGTTAGAAGAAATGGAAGCGGATCATATAAATCCTTGGCATTTGGGCGGCAAAACTGCGCAAGAAAATTGCCAAATGCTTTGCAAAGGTTGTAATAGAGCCAAATCTGGAAAATAAAAATTGACCAAAGATTTTTATTTTTAACCTCAATAACCGCTTAAGAAATTATTCTTTGGAAACTTACAGCTCCTTATACCAAAACACAAATCTCTTGATAACAAATAACGAAATTTTTGAGGAAAAATTACGACAGATAATGATGTTGCGTCACTGCCTAAAAATTTTTCACAAAAGCGAATTTTCGACAGCGCCTTAAAATAAAAATCTATTGCGGATGCACGACACGAACTGAAACTCGCACAAATTAATCAAAAAATTTGAGAGTAATTTACTTGTGCGCTGA
>CANEUK010000030.1 GCA_947441695.1 Rickettsiales bacterium | reverse complement strand
AAGCTAACGGTATGCAAAAACCTATTGAAAAGATAGTTTTCGTAATCCAATTTCTTGCGGCAAAATATTATTTTTTCGAAGTTAAATCAGTGTTTAAATCGATAGTTCAATTAAAAATTTCTAGGTTTTTTCTCGCCTTGTTGGTCGCTTTGCTGGTTTTGGGCAGTAGCTTTGCGGTTTTTCATAGTTTTTCACATTGCAAAACTTTTTCATCAAAAGTTAGTTCGCTAAAAATTGATTCTTTTCAAAAAAGTTTTTTTGAAAAAATAGCTTTTGCCAACAAAAAATCTTCCGATCAAAATCCTGAAAGCTGCTTTTTGTGCGCTGTTTTAAATTTTCAAAATCAAATTTTTTTGGCACCAAATTTGGTTTTTTCTACCGCAATGTTTTATCTAATTTTTGCGCTACGCTATTTTGATCGCGTAAAACTTTCTTATCTCTTTTCTTCAAAATCTTCCCGCGCTCCGCCGGTTATTTCTTAAATAAAATCAAAATAAATCTTAGCGACCTTTTTGCTCGCGAGATTTTCTATTTAAATTTATTAAGAAATAACTCATGAAAAAATCACTTATTCTTGCCCTGTTTTTTGGCTTTTTAGCCGCCACAGCATTTGCTTCCGATGATGTTTGGAACTATGAAATCACCGCAAAAAAACTCGATAATTCCCGCAATAATCTTTCGCCCGTAACAGGAGGAAGTTCATTTTCTTTTAATCAAAAAGATATTGAGAATTTGCCGCAAGGTCAGGCAACGCAATTAAACCAAGTTTTATTGCGCGCGCCGTCGGTGGTTCAGGGTTCGCAAGGACAACTTTTTGTGCGCGGCGATCATTCTAACGTTCAATATCGAATCAATGGCGTGATGTTGCCCGACGGCGTCGGCGGTTTTGGTCAGTCGCTCGATACGCATTTTGCTGATAAAATTGAGTTTTTGACTGGCGCAATGCCCGCGCAATATGGCTTTAGAACTGCGGGCGTGGTTGACATAAAAACCAAAAGCGGCGCATTTAACAAAGGTGCCAGATCAGAAATAACAATGGGCGGCAACGATACTTTGGGCTTGAACCAACAAGTAAGCGGCGCTTCGGGTAATTTGAATTATTATCTTAATGCCAGTTTTTTAAGTAGCGCGCGCGGACTAGAAAATTCAACCGCTGCAAAAAAACCAAATCACAACGACACGACCCAAGACAAGCTTTTTGGCTATTTTTCTTATTTAATCGATGCGGGCAAGCGCCTCAATGTGATTGTTTCAAACTCAACCAATCGGTTTGAAATTCCTAATAATCCAAATCAAAAAGCAGATTTTGAATTGAACGGTTTTAGCAATATTTCCTCTTCAAATTTGAATCAAAAACAAATCGAGTCAAATCGCTTTGCAATCGCTTCTTTGCAAGGAGTTAGCGATACAGAAGTTGATTATCAAATTTCACTTTTTAGCCGTTATGGCAACTTAAAATATAAACCAGATTTTGCGGGCGATTTGGTATTTAACGGAATTGCTTCGACTTTAGATCGTAGCAGTTTTGCTAATGGCGTTCAAGGCGATTTTAGTTACGCGCTCAACGAAAATAACACGCTTCGTTCGGGTTTTTTTGCCAGCAACGATCAAGTTAAAAGCGGCACTAAAAATTGGGTTTTTGCTCTCGATGAAAATGGCGAACAAGATTCATCAAACACGCCATTTAAAATTGACGAAAGTTCAACCAAAAATTCACAGCTTTTTGGTGGATATTTACAAAACGAATTTAAAGGAATTAATAAGCTTACAATCAATTATGGCGCGCGTTTTGACGCCTCACGAGCTTTTGTAAATGAAAGCCAATTAAGCCCGCGTTTTGGTGCGCTTTACGATTTAAGCAAAAAAACCAAAATTCACGCTGGTTTCGCGCGTTATTTCACGCCGCCGCCAGTTGCGGCAATTTCTGCAACCACGCGCGCTAAATTTAACGGCACGAGCAACGAATCAGAAAGTGCTAAAAACGATAAAGTTAAGGCAGAACGCACCAACTATTACGACGTGGGAATTTCGCACCAAGTTTCGCCCCATTTAACTTTGGCGCTGGATGGCTATTATAAAGAAATAAAAAATCTTTTAGATGAGCATCAATTTGGTAATTCATTAATTTTCACACCTTTTAATTACCAGCGCGGAAAGGCTTATGGCGTTGAATTTAAGGCCGATTATAAAAAAGAAAATTTTGACTCTTATTTTAATTTTGCAGCGCAAAATGCTTGGGGAAAAAATATTGTGTCGGGTCAATATATTCACGACTCTGACGAGCTTGATTATATTTCAAAAAATAAAATCACGCTCGATCATAGCCAAACTTACACAATTTCGGGCGGTTTATCTTATTTATTTTCAGGAACAAAATATAGCGCAGACGCAATTTATGGTTCGGGTTTGCGCACCGGTGATAATAATCTAAACACAATGCCAGCATATCTTCAGGTTAATGGACATATTTCGCGTGATGTAAATTTTGGTGCGGCAGGAAAAGTTAACCTAAGACTTTCTTTGGTAAATATGTTTGACGAAGTTTATCAAATCAGCAACGGTTCTGGAATTGGAATTGGCGCCTCGCAATATGGCCCGCGTCGCACGGTTTATTTAATGGCTGTTAAATTATTTTAAGTAAAATGAACCTAAAAGAATTAATGCAGGCTGAATTGACAATAGTCAATTCATCCAATGCTTTCTGGCAAGCGCTGGATAGTAACTTTTCTCAAACTTCTTGCGGTCATGTTCACGGACAAGGTGAAGAGCATTTTCACATGGCGGGAAATTTTTCAATTGCTCAAAAAAAGATTCGCGAGGCAATTGCAACAGTTTTTGACGAAGATTTTGATGTTAAAAATCAGGAACATCGCGACCATCTTTTTACTCTTGCCGCAGTACAAAAAGCTCAAGATCAATTAAGTGGCGGCAATGATTTTGTGTCGCAAAGAACCTCTGATTTTAATAAACATTTTAAAATTTCAGATTCCCTTGCGGGTAAAGAAATTGATGGCGAAACCGTTTCAATGCCAAATGCTAAAAAATATTTGGTGAAGAAATTTAATCTTAGTAGCACTTTCGCCAAAGCTGATGTGATATGGAAAAGTCAAGAAACGGCTTTATCAAAAGCTGGAAAGTTGGTGGATTTGGTCTTTAAGGATGCGACGGATCCTTTAATTGAAGTTGCTGGATCACTTTACAAAACAGCCCCAACTCTTGCGGTTGCTGGACTAACTTTGGGAACGGCGCAAATGGTTTTGCGATCTTGCGGTAATCAAAAAAGTGCCGATATTTTACGCGATAATATTGGTGCTTCAACAGAAGCGGCGGCATTTTTTGTTTTAGTAAATGGCGTTTTAGAAAATTTGTCTCACTCATTTATTTTAGCGGCGCCAGCTTTTACAACTGTTGCGGCTTATGATTTAGGTTATTCAAAACTGATGAAGCCTATTTATGATTGTTTTAGATCAGAAAATGCTGCTCCTCAAAGAGAAATAGCTAATCTGGACGATTGGGGAATGCAGCTAGAAGATATAGAAGCAGCTACTCAAAACAGAAGAGAATCTGATGAGAAAGAATCTGACTCTGGACTTTCCTTCGGCACCGCAAAAGAAGATGAAGATATTTCCTCTTCTTTCACAAAAGAAGATCTTGACACAACAATTAATATTTTAGAACGCTCCCAATCTTTGATAAATGAAGATGGAATGTGGATCGGTCTAAAAAAATATCAGCTTGCCTACCAAGATAATGATTTAGAAAAGAATTTAAAAAGTAGATTAGAGTCCTTGATTGCTGAATTAGAAGAAAACCCAGCTCAGATAAATAAATTGTTTCAAGAGGATTTTGGACAAACTTTGCGCGATAGCTTTGAGATGATTAAAGCTTATTCTGAAGTGTACAAAAATAAAAACCCAGGTAGCGGAACTAAGCAATTTTTGCATGAATTTTGCGATCATTTTGCCCGCGATGCAATTTTACTCGCCGAACCCACAAAAGAAGCAAAGATCGCGGCATTTTATTGCAGATCTTACAATAGCTTAGTTTCTTTTGAGGAAAGAATAAAAGAATCTTTGCCTCATATGCCAACGGGTCAGCAAGTTTTTTTAGCGGCTACGGTTATTGGAGCCTTATATTCAGCAAGCGCAATTTATAAAGCGGTAACTGGCGAAGAAGAGGTTTATTCTGATTATGTTACAAATTTTCCCGATCATCTTTTTGAGTGGCTTCATCTCGATCAAATGTATCAAAACATGGGAGGAGGGGCTGAAATAACTGAATCTTTCAAAAATTTTTTTGCTGGATTTAATCTGGCTGAAAATTCCACTCATTTAGGAATAGCGATAGCGCCTTTTGCAGCTTATGCGAAAATGGGTTCAAAAATGTTTGAGGGTATTCATCACGCGCCAGCAAATTGTCTGGCTTACGCTGCCGATTTAACAAGCTCTTATATTGAGGCAACCAAAGCAACAATTGGCGGTTGGTTTGGAGAAAATAATCCCGCTCCCGCTGTTACTGTTGCTTCAGAATCAGATAATGAAGATGTTTTTGTTGATACTAAACTTGCTTCAAATTTGACTGACAAATCAACTCAAACCGAATTTTTGACTGACAAATCAACTCAAACCGAATTGCCAGAAGAAAAAAAAGAAGAGAAAGAAGAAGAAAAAAAAGAAGAAGAAAAAAAAGAAGAGAAAGAAGACAAAGAAGACAAAGCGATTTATTGTGGTGGTTTTGAAGCGTTATTCAAACCTAATAACAAAGTTCCTAGTTCAAACAACCTAAGAAATCCTAGTGCGAAAAGAGTAGGGCAACACAAGCACACAGAACATTGCAAACATGGATATAAATGACCAAGCAAACTATCTTTTTATAGCTTATGGCTTCGTCTTTTTGGTAAAAACATGCTCAAAAAATAATGCTATATCACTTGATAAAGTATTATTTTTTGTCGCAATTTTTCTTTAAAAATCCTTTGCCAAAAACTATCAAAAGATAGTTTTTTGGTATAAAATAAATGCGGGATGAATTGGCAAAAAGTTAATTCATCTAACGTTTTGGGCGTAAAAGCTTAAAAAATTTGTTAAAAGTCAATGGCTCGACCTTTGATTTCCCAGTCGCCAAAACGGGTTGGGTCGAGTTTGTTTTCTTCTTTGGTGTTTTGAGTTTTTGGTAAAGTGATTGAGTCTAAAATTTCTTCGGGTTTGTTTGATTCTTGGGCTTGATTGCAACCGCAAGATTCGCCACAGTTTTTTTCGTTTTTCATTAATTATCCCCTTTTTTTTGATTTATCCCCCAGCACTTTGTCCGCCATCTGAACCTCTAAAACTAGCGTTTTTTAACTGAAGATCTCCGCTTATTGTTGGCGGAGCAACTCTGTCTCCAGATCCAAGAGTTTCTAGTTTTAAACCCTGATCGCCTTTGGCCGAAGAAACTCCATGATGTTCAAAAGCTTGTTCTGCTATACTCACAATGCCGGCTCCAAGCGCTCCGCCACCAGCATTTAAGTTGCCAAAAAAAGAATCCATGTTCGCTGATTGAAAATTGAATACTGAATCTACGCTTCCAAAAGAAACATCGATTGATTTTCCTTCTATTGGAAGCATTCCGTTTCCATCAGATCCGCCTACAGATTTGCTAGAGCCAGCATTTGGGTTAGATTGTATTATTTGGTTAGAAACATCAAAACTACTAGTTTCATCTGGCATTTTTTCTCCTTAAAAAATTTACTTCAAAGACTCGGTTGCCGCAATTGCCGCCATATTTAGAATGTCGCTAATTGTTGATCGCATTGTCACAATTTGAACTGGCTTTTCAAAACCATCTAAAATTGGGCCAATCACGGTACAATTTCCGATTTCTTCCAAAAGTTTGGTGGCAATTGAAGCTGAATGTAATCCTGGGCAGATCAAAACATTGGCGGGCGCGCTTAGGCGACAAAATGGATAACGCGACATTTTATCCATGTTCAAGGCTACGTCGGCGGTCATTTCGCCGTCATATTCAAAATTAACTTTTTTGCTGTCCAAAATTTCTACCGCGTGTTTTATGCGGCTTGATTCGGTTTTTAGCGCCGAGCCAAAATTTGAGAACGACAAAAATGCTACGCGAGGTTCATAACCCATGTTGTGCACTTTTTTGGCGGTTTGAATTGCAATATCGGCTAAATGTTCAGAAGACGAAAGTTCAGAACAAGCGGTGTCAGAAATAAAGATGGTTTTTCCTTTAGAAATGACCATTGAAATACCCAAAACAATGTTGTCTTTTTTGTTTTTAATTACTTTCCAAACATCGGTGAGCGATTGGCGATAGCCGCGAGTTAAACCAGTGATCAATGCGTCGCCATGTCCGCAAGCCAACATTGACGAGGCAAAAATGTTGCGATCGTTTTTTACCATGCGCGAACAATCTGAACGCAAAACTCCTTCGCGTTGTAGTTTTTGATAAAGATAGTCGGTGAATTTGTTGTTTTCTTGTGAGATTGAGGCGTTGTAAATCTCGATTCCTTTTGGATTGACATTTGCCTCGGCCATATTTTCTAAAATGCGCTTTTCTTTACCAATTAAAATTGGTTTTCCATAGCCCGAATCGCGCCACATTGCGGCAACTCGAATGATTTCTGGCTGCTCGCCTTCAGCAAAAATTACTTTTTTTGGATTGCGCTCGAGCTTGTCAAAAATCATGCTCATTGAATTAACCGTTGGGTCGCGGCGCGCTTGAAGTTGACGAGTATAAGCGTCCCAATCTTTAATTGGTTTTTTAGCAACGCCAGTTTCAACCGCTGCTTTGGCAACGGCAACTGGAACCACGCTAATTAAGCGCGAATCAAAAGGAGTTGGAATGATGTAGCGTTGCCCAAATTTCATGTCGCGGCCGCCATAAGCTTTGATTACTTCGTCTGGCACGTGTTCGCGGGCTAATTTGGCAATTGCGTGCGCTGCGGCAATTTTCATTTCTTCGTTAATGGTTGAAGCTCGAACATCTAAAGCGCCGCGAAAAATATAAGGAAAACCCATCACATTATTAACTTGGTTTTCGTAGTCAGAGCGACCAGTTGCAACAATTGCATCGTCGCGCGTGGCGTGAACTTCTTCAGGAGTAATTTCGGGATCAGGATTTGCCATTGCAAAAATCACTGGATTTTTTGCCATTGATTTAACCATTTCTTTGGTAACCGCGCCTTTAACTGAAAGACCCAAAAAAACGTCTGCATTTTTCATTGCGTCAGACAAAGTGCGCGCTTTGGTGTTGACTGCGTGCGCGCTTTTCCATTGGTTCATTCCGTCAGTTCTGCCTTTGTAAATTGTGCCTTTGGTGTCGCACAAAATGGCGTTGTCGTGGGGCAAACCCATTGCTTTTAAAAGTTCTAAACAAGCAATTCCGGCAGCTCCTGCGCCGTTTACTACAACTTTAATGTCTTTAAATTTTTTGCCCGAAATGTGCAAAGCGTTGATAATTCCGGCGGCAGAAATAATTGCGGTTCCGTGTTGATCATCGTGAAAAACTGGAATATCCATGATTTCACGAAGCTTGCTTTCAATGATAAAACATTCTGGTGCTTTTATGTCTTCAAGATTAATTCCGCCCCAAGTTGGCCCTAAATATTTTACGGCGTTGATGAATTCGTCGCAATCTTCGGTGGCAACTTCGATGTCAACCGAGTCAATATCGGCAAAGCGTTTAAATAAAACTGATTTACCTTCCATCACTGGTTTTCCAGCTAGCGCGCCCAAATTACCAAGTCCCAAAACTGCGGTTCCATTTGAAATAACCGCAACATAATTTCCTTTGGCGGTATAATCGTAGGCTAAATCAGGATTTTTTTGAATTTCTAAACAAGGAATTGCCACACCCGGAGAATAAGCCAAAGCTAAATCGCGCTGGGTATTTAAAGGTTTGGTTGGTTGCATGGAAACCTTTCCTGGTTGACCTTGCATATGAAATTGAAGCGCTTCGATGTCTTTGGCGCTTAAGTTTTTGGTTGCAGATTTTGCGGTTGAAATGTTTTTTGAAGCGTCTTTTTTGCTGGTCATTTTTTGAAATAAAAAAATTTAAAACTTGATAAAAAGTTAATATACTAAAGCAAGATTTGGTCGAGTTTGAAGTAGTTTTGGGTTTAGATTTCAAGATTTCAAGCCAAGCTATTTTTTAAAATCTTAATGTCAAAATATGCTAATCAATCAATCAAAAAAATTTTCACAGTTTTTTGAAATTACTAAAAAACCGCGCCAAATTGACTTTTTAGTTTTGCACCATGTTCAAGCAAATTCGGCAATTCACGCGGTTGAACAATTTAAACAACATCAAGTTAGTGCGCATTTTTTAATTGATGAACTAGGCGAAATTTTTCAATTAGTTGATGAAAATCATGTTGCTTATCACGCGGGAATAAGCTTTTGGAGCGGAGTTGAAGGCTTAAATATAAGTTCAATTGGCGTTGAATTTATTAACAGCGCGCCTTTTGAGAAAAAATTTGAAAAAATCCAGATGCAATCTGGGTTAAAGCTTTGCCAATATTTAGTCGAAAAATATCAAATAAAGGCCAAAAACATTGTCGGACATAGCGACATTGCCTATGACAAAGAAAGCGGCTGTTTAAATCGCAAACAAGATCCGTCACATTTATTTGACTGGCGGTTTTTAGCAGCAAACGGAGTTGGGGTTTTTGTCGATATTTTTGGGGCGGAAGAAAAATTATTTGAGATTGGAAATGAGGCTTTGGAAATTCTAAAGATTAAAGAAAAACTTAAAAAATTTGGCTATAAAGTTGTTTATTTAAATGAGAGTTTTGATGAGGAAATGCAAGCTTTAACAAGAGTTTTTAATCGCCATTTTTGCGAAGAAAATTCAGATGTTTGGACAAAAAAATCGCAAGCGGTTTTAGATTGCCTATATAAGCAAATTTGTGAAGTAGGAAAAACGTAGTTTTACCACGTAGTTTTAAAAGATGATTAATTTTTTTATCAGTTGACACGAAGAAACCCGCAAGATTAAATAAATTTTCTCCGCAAAAATCCCCGTATAAAAACCTCCTAATTTTATCTTTTAAGCCATTAAGAGCTTAATTAGATCAAATCTCAGCAGCACAATAAATCAAAGTCATAATGAAAATTGTAGAGATGTTTAAAGGCGTTATAGATAAGTTGGAGCCTATGGACGGTTTATTTCCCTCGACTTTTTCTAGGGTTGATCCCGAAAAATTGAAAACAAAATTAAAGTTGAAAGATGAGGCGGAATCTAGGGGTAAAAATAATCTTCCTTCGGAGATTGCTGATAGCTGGGATGATGTGGAACTTGGAATTATTGCAGTTATTGAGAATGAAAGAGATAAGGCTGCTGCCATATATCACGATAATTATCGTTCTTATGAAAATAGGATAAATGGCATGAAGGGTCTTGGTTTCAAAGGGGTATTTCAAGCCATTACCAATGCTGCTGAAGCTAATTTAGCAATGTTATTTCATCAAAAGAAGAATGATCTCGACAATGCTAAATCAGAGGTTCTTAAATCGGAAAATGATTTAAATAAATTTAAAGAAAATAATGCGCGAGATAGCCAAGCTTCATACCCAAAAAGCAAATTTTTTCAGAAATTTAAAAGAGTTTTATTAATCCATTTATTTTTAGTAATCTGGTAACTTAAGGATTTTAATAACATCAATCATAAACTGATATATTGCAATTTCATATTCTTTTAGATCCTGATACTGAAGTTTATTACCAACTTTTTTTGTATTATCATGAACGTAATAGCATCTACTATCATAAATGTTATTGAATACATCAAAGCTTGAGTATGGCTGGCTTTTGCATGGCTCATATTTCTGAAATTCATTTTTAAAATTTACATTAAAAGCACTCAAAAAATTTTCTATATTGTCTTTTGAAGGACTATTCAGAATTTTTTGAATCTTATCTATCTTGCCCCTTCCTTTTATTAAGAGTTCTAAATTTAATAACTCTTCCTCTTTTAATAACTCTTCCTCTTCTGTTTTATCATTAAGTACTTTTATTAAGTCATTACCACTAGTTAGATAGATTTTTGATCTATAAGACTGCTTAAGAAATTGATGGATTTGATCCGATATTATAACATGCAGACCAATTAAGAAAATCTCCGATTCCGTAGATGGCTCAAAATTTCTTTCAAGAAAAAACCCTTTTTCTTCAGCCAAAAGAAAATGTTTTTCTATATAAGATTTTGCATTTTGTGCAATGTCGGAAAAATTCGGGTTATTCATGAAATAGGCTAAGTATTTTTGAACAATTTCTCATAAACAAAGCCCACTCTTCCTTCTATTGAGCTTCTTCCGCCTGTTCCTCCTGCACTGGTTAGCCTTGAAAATTCAGTGCTGCTCTTTGGGTAAATATCCTGATCAAGAGCTTGCTTTACTTTATTAGTAGGGACCTCATTTTTATTCACTATTCCTTT